>JBILIY010000005.1:0-13769 GCA_044368815.1 Crocinitomicaceae bacterium | reverse complement strand
AATCGCTCTTTGATAATTTCTTCAATGGTTTCTTTGCGAGGCAAACCATCTTTTGAACTAATTGAAAAATGATAATGTGCCTGGCCATCAACCCACGGTATTTTTTTAGATTCCGTTTTTTCTTTGACATAATTTACGCACCCAATATCAAAACCGTTGTCAATTTTCATGTGGTTGCCATAATTGTTTATCACCAAAGACTCAACAAGATCAATTTCTTCTTGATACATGGAATTAACTAGTTTATTCGAACCCCCAATGATTGATTCCATGGTTATATTATTATCCACCAATAAGCCATATCTTACAAGTCCTCCATATTGTTGAGTGGCCACAGCAGAAAAGTCTTTCCAGTATTTTTTTAGTGCAATTTCACCAAAAAAGCGACTTTCGTAAAGGTATTTTTTATAATCCAGAACGATTCTTTTTGCCTCTAAAAGTTCATCATTATTTGTATTAACCATTCCTCCTTTTTTCGAATGATAGCACATTGGAAATCCAGCTTCTTCCTGAGATCTCGCTCTTGCTGCATAATTGTTCGTTGTATCTTCGATCATCCAAGGGAAAGCCGTTGCCATTTCTTGCGTCAAATGCTTTTGAAACAATTGAACGTCGAAGCCCTTGCTTAAATCAAATTCATCCTCATTAAAGGTTTTGATTTGAGAATCTTGTGCATTTACAGCGGTGCTAATTAATACAGAAACACCAAAAATTAACGTTTTCATGGGATTAGTTTTAAATGAATAAAAAATGGAAACTTAACATAATATATCCTTCGAGATCAAATACGAAATGAAAAAACAGCTACGTTTTTCAAGTGAAATCAATTGTGAAAAATAGATTAAAGTAGCGGTGTTTTATAGAACTAGTTTTTCGTAATAATGACCAAATTGCATTTGGTTACAAAAAGTAATTAATTCTCAAACTTGTTTAAATAACTGGTATCAGTTAACGACCTTAAAAATGCGATTAATTGCTTTTGCTCGTTCTCATTCAAAGAGAATGGAACAATGACCTCACTTTGTTTCGGGTGTTTTTTCCCGCCCTTCGCATAATGCGCAATTACGTCGTTCAAGGTTTTCATGCTTCCATCGTGCATGTAGGGAAAAGTCAATTCGATGTTCCGTAAAGAAGGAACTTTGAATTTGCCAATATCATTGGAATCTAAATGTATACGAAAACGACCTTTGTCCACAATCGGTTCATAATCTTGGTACAAGCCATTATTTTCTGCTTCAAAAGTCGTAAAGTAAGGAGCTGGATGACATTTGGCGCAATACAATTTTTCGGAAAAAAGTTTAAGTCCAGCTTGTTCTGTTTTGGTCAATACCCGTTTATCACCACTCTGAAATTGGTCATAACGACTATTTAAGGAGACGAGTGTCCGTTCAAAAGCGGATATACTTCTTGTTAACACGAAAGCGTCAAAATCACGGTTGAATATTTTTTTCGCGGCTGCTTGATACTCGGGAATTGCTCGTAATTGCGGAATTAACACCTTCATATTATGTCCCATTTCAGTTTTTTCTTGAATCGGAACAATTACTTGAAGTTCAAGTGTTTGCAGATGCGCATCGAACATTGCAGTTTTCAAAAAACCTGAATTTAGCAAGGAAGGAGAATTTCGCTCCGTGACTTGTCCGTTGATTCCTCTGCTCGTGGTTAATTGATCCGTAAACGCTTTTCGAGGGTCGTGACAACTTGCGCAGGCAATTGTTCCATCTTGCGAGAGTCGTTTATCAAAGAACAACTTTCTACCTAGTTCTGCTTTATCGGAAGTTGTTGGATTATCGAGCGGAGCTGGAACAGGAATTAATTCAACTGAAAAATAGGTTTTGTTAGAACAGGAATGAAAAAAAGATAGAACGAGAAAAAAGACAACTATTAGTAATGAAATATTCTTTTCTCGCATGTTTAGTGAACAGCGTTCAAGCTGCCGATTAATCGATGGTTTTTGTTATAGAACTGAATAAGATAATACCCATTTTGTAAATCATTCAATTGAACGATACCGCTTTCCAAATTTGATTCTACTTTTTTGATTAAACGACCATTCAAATCAGTAATATGTATTTGATCGAGATCTTTGATTTCTTTCCAATTAATTGTCATTCCATTGGATTGATTTTGAAAATAAATCTTGGAATTTGAATTCATACTTTCAATACCAGCATTTGCAGGTTGAATGAAAACACTTTCAGTAATCACATTTTCCATAATGATCTTGTTGACGCCCACCTCGTCGTGCATAATTCCTACCGTGCTAATCGGAATGTTGTTAATCCAACGATCCAATTGACAATTGATATTTACATTAATTTGATCACTTGAACTATTCGTTTGAATTATGTTATTCAATTGAACCGTTTGTTGATTTGCATTCCCGAGATTATGAAGTTCAAAATACGATTCCAAGCTGCCATCTCCGTTATCATCTGCATAACCTCCGATAATCATGTGCATATACCCGAACGCCCATCCCCAATACATTGATGGAGTCTGAAAACTCAATGGGTGGCTTTCAGGATACAAGGATATATCTTTCGCCTCTATTCCAGCTTGCGTATTGAGTGGTTTTGGAACACCAACTAAAAACGTGATTTTTTCTAGTTGAGCGATGTTGAAATTCCCCAGTAAGATTGTATGGTTTTGTAGCTCAATAAGAAATACGGAGTCAATCAAAATCGTTTGCCCTCCGTCGTATGTAAGCTCAATATTGGATAAATAATAATCAAAATGATCCAATTTAAACGTTTTTCCATTCCATGCCGTGTAATTGATATTCATTTCAAGGGTTGCATTTTGAAACATCGGAGCGACGTCCATGAAAATGTTTTTCTGAGTTTGAGCAACGAACGTAATGAGAAAAAATGCAGGTAAAATAAGTAGCTTTTTCATTTTCAACTCGTATGTTTAATCATTAAAACTAGGCTTTTTAGCGATATAAAGCAATTCGTCTTTAATCAATCTGTAGCGCTCAATTGTTTCCGAGTCGAATTTTTTGGTAATGTCATAAAATTCAACTTTAAAACCAGCTTTTTCGAGCCATTGCGGATAATCCCTGCCGAACAAACGCACATGATCTTTTTGCCAAAAATGTTTTTCTCTATCTTCCGGAGTCACAATGGTTGGATCTTCATACGTTATCTCCCGACTCATATCTTGAGGAACTTGCATGATCGCCCAAGCGCCGGGTTTCATAACGCGAAACAATTCTTTCATGCATTGAATGGGGTCATTGACATGCTCCATTACGTGATTACAAAATGCGACGTCAAACCGATTGTCTTCCAGCGGAATATGGTGCAAATCAAAATGTAAATCGGCAATTGGTGATTCTAAATCTCCGGTTAGGTAGTTCAGGTTTTTTTGCGCTTTAAATTTTCCGTGAAAACACTGTTCCGGAGCAATATGGAGAACTTCCAATTTGTTCGCCGTGAAGAAATTACTTTCATTTTTCAGGTAAAGCCACATCAGCCGGTGACGCTCCAAAGTTAAGTCGTATGGGCATAAAACATTTTCTCTATGTGCGACCTTTGATCCATAGGATAAAAACTTTGAGAATTTTCGTTCACAAACAGGACATTCAACTTTGTTGCCTTTGTAAAGCATTGGAGCAAAGATTCGAAATAGATAACTCAAACGAATTAAAAGTGGTCGAGGAAGTTTGTTAAGAAGAAATTTATAAAGCGTTTTCACATCTCAAAGTTAAGACAATCGTTGAAGATATTATGTAATTTTGAATTCAAATCAAAAGTATGTGGAAATTTATTTTGGTTACTAACCTTTTAATCGTCAACACCATGTTTTCTCAAATGCAAGAACCAACGGCCAAGAAAATATCAAAGAAACTTAGTAAACATAATCACGATCGTTCCGATGATTATTATTGGATGAACGAGCGCGATTCGAAGGATGTATTGGATCATTTGAATAAAGAAAACGCTTATTGCGAGAAGTATTTTGAACCTTTGAACGGTTTGGTCGACAAACTTTTGAAGGAGTTCGATCAGCGCATTAATCCCAATGATGTCAGCGCACCTTTTATCTTAAATGGAAAAACCTATCAAGTTAAAAACTTGGAGGGAAAGGATTATCAACAAATTGTTCAATTGGAAAATGGAAAAGAATCAATTTTTTTTGATGAAAATGAACGAGCAAAAAATCAATCTTTTTATGAACTCGCAGGTTGGTCTCCATCTCCAGACAATAAACTTTTGGCATTAACCGAAGACTTTGTAGGAAGAAGAAAATACGTTGCTACTTTTCGGGATAATACAACTGGAAAATTTTTGAAAGATAAAATTCAAGATGTTAGCGGTGAAATTGTTTGGGCTAATGATAACAAAACGGTTTTTTACGTCAAGAAAGATCCTCAAACGCTCCGTGAATTTCAAGTTTACCGCCACGTTTTGGGAACGGATTCCAAAAATGACGCGCTTGTTTACGAGGAGAAAGATGAAAAATTTAGTTTGGGAATTGGGAAAACAATTACGGACAAATACATTGTAATTCAAATTGGAAGTTCGACTACAGCAGAAACGTGGTTAATCGACGCTAATCAAGCGAATACAAATCCATTTGTCTTTTTACAGCGAAAACAAGGTCATTTGTATGATATAGGTCATCATGAAAATGGATTTTATGTTTTGAGTAATTCAAATGCGTCCAACAAACGGTTGTTATTTTCGAAAGATATTCCTAAGGAAATTGAGTCTTGTTCGGAAGTCATTGCACATGATGTGAATACACTTATAGAAGGCGTTTCAGTTTTTAAGAATTTCTTATTAATCGAAGAGCGCTCCAATGGCTTGCTAAAATTGAAAGTGAAAAATATCGCTACCGGAAAGGAACAGTTTGTTCAATTCAACGAAGAAACTTACTTTTTGTCGCCTGGATTAAATGATAATTATGATTCGGATGAAATTTTCTACGCTTACAATTCATTAACAACACCTTCAACGGTTTACAAATACAACATGGCGACTGAGGGAAAATCGATTTGGTTTCGTAAGGAGTTGTTGGACAAGAATTTTAAGTCTGATGATTACGAGTCAAAACGTGTATGGGCAACAGCGAACGATGGAACGAAGATTCCGGTATGCTTGGTATATAAAAAGGGGTTAGACTTAAGTCAAGCACCTTGTTTGTTGTATGGTTATGGATCTTACGGTTATACCTTGCCTGATGTGTTCAGTGCGACGCGTTTGAGTCTTTTGAATCGTGGATTTGTTTTCGCGGTAGCGCACATTCGAGGGAGTAAATACATGGGTGAAAATTGGTATGAAAATGGAAAATTTCAAAAGAAAATCAATACGTTTACGGATTTCATCAATGCAGCTGAATACCTTGGTCACATGGGATATTGCGACAAAGGAAAAATATACGCCCAAGGAGGAAGCGCCGGAGGGCTGTTGATGGGAGCAGTGACCAATATGGCGCCTTATCTTTGGAAAGGAATTGTTTCACAAGTTCCATTTGTGGATGTGGTTACGACCATGTTAGATGAAAGCATTCCACTCACAACAGGCGAATACGAAGAATGGGGAAATCCAAACGATCCGGATTACTATTATTACATGTTGAAATATTCGCCTTATGACAACATTTATAAAATGAACTATCCTGCGATTTATGTCACCACAGGTTACCACGATTCACAGGTTCAGTATTGGGAACCAATGAAATATGTTGCCAAACTTCGAGAGTATCGAACAAATAAAAATCCACTAATCTTTGATTGCAATATGGATGCAGGTCATGGCGGTGGCTCGGGTCGAAGCGCGGAAAGAAAGGAAATTGCAAAAGTTTATGCATTCATTTTGGGACTTGAAAACATTACTGAGTAAATTATTTATTGTAGTTCTTTGCAGCACCAGTGTTGCTCAAAAGGATAGTATTTTCCTTGAAGATTTTTACGGAAGAAAGGTCATTTATTCCGACATTGGGTTCAATACGGCGCCATTTAGTTTACATTATGATTTTCCAACCGGAATCGAAAAAATCGTCTACAAAAACAACTATAAACCTTTTTTAGGAATTGGGTTCGCGTACAAGTGGTTTTCGCTTCGTGTCGGGTTACCTATTCTTGGTTATTTTCGAGACAAAGAGCAGTTTGGGGAAACGAAGCAGTATAATCTTGGATTCGACTTCGACATTAAAAAAATACATTTTGATGTGGAATTTAAATCAATTTTGGGCTATTCCATTCAAGATGCCAATCGGTGGGATACAACACTCTCAACCCAACAACCTAATTCAATTCAATCGAATACAGGATCTTTGAATTTGGCAATGAATGCTTGGTATTTTAACAACAAAGAATTTAAGATCAAAGGGTTGCATGGAAAACGGGCGCATTACAACAAACCTGTTCAAACGTGGTATGTAAAAGGAACGGTCAATTTGTTTGGAGCGGATAACGCAGGTACAAGCATCATTCCTATACAAGTACAAGACCCAAACAATTCCAAAACCGCAGCATCGCGCTACTCGGCTTTTGATTTTGGTTTGATTCCAGGTTATGCTTATGTGAATCGAATTAAAAATTGGCAATTTTGCGGTTGGTTCGGACTTGGCGGTGTCATTCAATCCAAGTTTTATCGGTTGGATCATCAATCCCGCGGATTTCTGGGTTTGGCGCCTAGATATGACGTGCGTATCATGGGGGGCTATTCAAATAAAAAGTATTTCGCCTTTTTAATCGCCGATTTTGACAATAAATCGATTCGTTTTTCTGATTTGGTATATAGACAGTTTTTCTATACTGTTAAATTAACGGGAGGAGTTAGACTTGGAGGGAAGAAAAAAGGGTAGGTTTTAAAAATTGACGATTTCAAAGTACGATATTTTATCTCCTTTTATTTTTACGATTGCATCATACGATTGAAATTCTCCGATATTTCCATAATAACTATGAGATTTTTGGTTATTTATTTTACGAGTTTATTACACAGAATTTCAATATTTTATTAATTTCGTATGCATTCCTTAGGGTAAAGGATCTCATTTTTTACATTTCTATTTGATTTAAATGGATTATATATCATTAATTTCCAACACAGGTGTTCAATCGGCAAGCTTAAAAATTAAATTGAATCCTGATGACTTTCGAACTTTACGTTTTAATTATTACGAAGGATTGGATAGCGTTACACTAAAGTATTGGTTTGAAGAGTTAATTGACATTAGAAATTTAGGGAAGTTTATTCGAAAATCGGATCTTAATCAATTAAATATTCCAATAAACAAATTAAATGATCCCGATGTCCTCTCGAAAATCGAAACTTCAAACGTTTTATTATTCAATGAAGGTGATGACCGAACCTATTCAATTCGCAATGTTGAGCGAACGCTGAAATCATTTGAAAAGCAATGGATTCCACTTCCATACTTTAAGAATAATCAGATTAATGATAATTTATTTGGTCCAACCGATTGGGTTAGGATTTGGTATGAATTTGATTCATCGAAATTTGAAATGCAAATTGCACTTTCAATAGACACCACAATTAGCTCTGATAATCAACAAAATCACACCCCTCAATATAACTCTAACCCAAACGAAAATAAATACTGTCTTTGTAAAAACGAGGATAGTATCATGAGTTTTATGAGCGATTTTACAAATTGTGGTTGGGTTGCCTCTTGGCTTACAACCATAATTCAACCGAAAGAAAATGACTCTCAAACTAAACATTTAGCAAGTTTCATTCATCTTTTAAGGATTCTAAACAAATCCGAAGATATGCCGATTATTCAGTTGTTAAGTGATCAATCCGATATTATCGATCTTGATTTATCTATTGATGTTGGAAATTCTCATACATGTGCAATTCTTTTTGAAACTCCAGTTGAAGGAGAGATAAATTTCAACAAGGTAAAAAAGTTAAAACTTTGGGATTTATCAAATCCTTTAAAAAGTTACAATGAAGCTTTCTCTACACGAGTTGTTTTTAGAGATGAGCGGTTTGGAATGAAAGATCAATTTTTTGCTCCTCAACAAAAATTTCAATGGCCGAGTGTAGTTCGAATTGGTTTTGAAGCCGAAAACATTATTCATTCTTTCCAAATCGCAAAGAATGTTCAGCAAGAATACAAAACCCACAGTTCCAGCCCAAAAAGATATTTGTGGGATGATAAAGTGAGTAAGGTCGCTTGGAAATTCCATGATAATTCTGCTGATTTAAGTAAAAATGTATATAAAAAAGGAATTTCAGAGCAACTAAAAAGTGATGGGTCTTATTGCAATGACGATGCATTCGGAGCGCTTCCATTATATTCGAGAAAAACATTAATGACTTTCTTGTTTCTTGAGATTTTTAGTCAGGCGATTTCTCAATTCAATTCTTTTGAATTTAGATCTACTCACGGAAGACCAAATTCAAGAAGGCGGTTACGCCATGTCGTGCTTAGTTGTCCTACTGGAATGGTAAAAGCTGAACAAATTGCGCTGCGTCAATGTGCTGAGGAAGCGGCTAAGATTTTGAATAAATTTTCTAAAAAACTAAACTCCGATAATGTTGTAGTAAGTCCAATTATTTCGGATTCTTTTGAAATAATTCCTCGAATCGCAGACCTTCGAAAAAACATGGATGAAGATGTTGAAGATCGAAAAGATTGGATGTACGATGAGGCGACTTGCAGTCAATTGGTATTTATGTATGGTTTAATGCAACATAAATTCGATGGCAATCCCATAGACTTATTCAAAATTTTTGGTCACAAAACGGATTCTGGAAATCAAGTCTTAACGGTTGGTTCTTTGGATATCGGTGGAGGCACCTCAGATTTAATGATTTGCGAATATGATTTAAAGTACAATAATTCAACCGAATTAACCCCAAATCCTTTGTATCATGAAAGTTTTCATATCGCAGGTGATGATTTAATGAAAAACATTGTACAAAGCATAATCATTGAAGGTCGAATAATGAAAAAGTCCGACGAAGGTTGCACGGGTGTCATTGAAAATCACGGTTATGAGGTTTTAGGGGATGATATTAGAGACAAGATTAATGGGTTTTTTGGTCGTGATGCGGCAATTATGAGTTATATGACTCAATTAATGCGTATAAACTTTTTGAATCAAATTGGAATTCCCTTGGCTCTGAAGTATATGGAAATAGCTAATGACGGTGAAGCTCGAAAATTGACTTTTGACGAAATTTTTGGAGAAAAAAAACCAGGCAAAGATTTGTTAGACTTTTTTTATCAGCATTTTGAATTTCGATTTGAGGATCTTACTTGGAATCTTAACCCAGAAAAAGTGAATGAAATAATACAATCTACTTTCTCTTCGTTGATCAAACAAGTTGCTAAATTAATGCATCTGTACAGATGTGATTTTATTATAATCTCAGGAAGGCCGAGTAATTTTAAAAGCCTTGAAAAATTATTTCTTGAAATTCATCCAGTTCAACCAAATCGCTTTTTCAATATGAATAAATATTGGATTGGGAAATGGTATCCCTTCTCTGACAACAATGGGTACATCAAAGATCCCAAAACATTAGTTTCAACTGGAGCTTTAATTGGATTGATGGGCACGAGATTTTTTAAATTGAACAAGTTTAAAATCAATGCCGATAAGTTGAAAGAGAAATTACATTCCACTGCTAATTATATAGGAGCAATTAAAGACAATCAAATTAACGAAGTTTTTATGACTCCTTCTAAAAATGATACCGAATTCAAGGCTTTCTCAATTCCATTTAAAATTGGTATGAAAAATTTGAATTCTACCAACTATCCATCGAGATATATTTTTCAATTAGAATACAACCAAAAACAAATAGAATCGTTAGCTAGGTCACGGACATTAAGTAATCCTGAAAATTTCGCAAACAAGGTTCAGGATATTATTAATGAACTTAATTCATTAATTCCTTTTACAGTAAAAATAGGGAGGGAGATTGATTTAGATAAGGAAAAGCTAACAATTGAAGATGTCATTGATGCGACGGGTGATTCAAAAGCATCGAATTTATTCAATTTAAAATTAATAACGCTGCCTAATGAAAATGGTTATTGGTTTGATACAGCTGAATTTACACTATCTATTAATAATTCCAGAGGTTAAAAATGGGAAATTATAACAATGAACAGTTAAGCATACTGGCTTCAAATACAACAGAATTTCATTCATTGCTAAAAGAATCTTCTAGTTGGGTTAAAAGAAACTTAGAATTAGATGAAAAGGATATTCTTCTCAATGAACTTCAAGAAACGAAATCGGAAATTTCTGTTTTAAACGAAAGTATTTTAACAAAACCCGTTTTCGCTTTATTTGGAATTAGCCAAGTTGGGAAATCTTACCTTGTTAAAAATCTTTTGTCAGTCGACGGAAAAAGTCTGGAGATAGAATTGCCAAACAAGGAGAAAATTGACTTTCTGCAATCAATAAACCCCAAAGGAGGAGGAACGGAAAGTACTGGTGTAGTGAGTAGATTTACGATCGACGCTAATTTTTCAAATCCTGAATTTCCTTTTCAAGTAAAATTATTGGATGTTAAGGATTTAGTTTTAATTCTTTGCGATAGTTTCTTTTCTGATATAATGAAACTTGATTATTATCCAACAGTTGAGGATTTCAATAAACACGTAGAAGAATTCAAGCAAATTGCTTTAAAGTCGGAAACAGTGCAACATGATTTAACCGAGGATGATATCTATTACCTTAAAAAATATTTCGAAACCTATTTAGAGCGCATCAGTCCGATGGCTAACCATGTTACAAAAAGTTCATTTTGGCTTGAAATAGCTCAGATCATTGATCGCATTGACTCAAGTAAATGGGTAGCTCTTTTTGGTATTCTTTGGACTCATGATTCCCATTTTTCATTTTTGTTTGAGAAATTAATAACAGGTCTAAAGTCCTTATCCTACTCAAAAGAGGTGCACGTTGCAAAAAGTGCTATATTAAGAGATCAAGGGAAAATACTTGATGTAGTTCGAGTGAATGGAATATTCAAGCCAGAAGAATTGACAAAAGTCCTTCTGCCAACTAATCAACTAATTGATTTTGATTTATTTATGCTAAGCGCGCTAACAGCGGAGATCGCAATGCCTGTCAGTCAAGAAGTGGCAGAGCAAAAAGCTTTCCTAAAGAACACCGATTTATTGGATTTTCCAGGTGCACGTTCCCGTAAGCCATTCGAAAAGGAGCAAATCCAACGTGAAATGACTCCAGAATTGCTGTTAAGAGGTAAAATCTCTTATTTATTCAATAAATATTCTTCGAATTACGAAATCAACAATCTTCTTTTTTGCATCAAAAATTGGAATAATGAGGTTAAGGAAATCCCTTTATTGATCAATGATTGGATAAAACGAAATGTTGGAGAAAACAGCGAAAAGAGAGAGAAAAGAATTGGTAAAAACGGTACAAACCCATTGTTTGTGATTCTGACTTTCTATAATCAAACAATGGAATACAACCCTAATTCGGACCAAGATGATTTAAGCGAGAAGTGGGATAAACGTTTTATCCGCTTATTCAAAGAGGAAACAGTCACAAAAGCCAATGATTGGGATGAAAATTGGACTACAAGCGAGCCAAATTTCAAAAGTTTTTATCCTTTACGAGATTTTCAGTTTTCAACAGATGTATTTTCTGGATATGTTAATGAGAATAAGGAAACAGGAATAAATTCGGATCGTATTGATTACTACAATCGTTTGAAAGAAAGCTTTTTGAATTTTCCATACATCAAGACTCATCTCGAAAACCCTTTAGATGCATGGGAATCCTGTTCAATACCAAATCAAGATGGTAGTTCTCGAATCATAAGAGATTTGGAGCCAGCGGCGAACAATTCAATTAAAACGAAAAATTACATTAATCAATTAGCTGAATTCAAGGAAACCATAATTGAACATTTAAAAAAACACTATAAATCGGATGACATAAGTGAACAACGAGATAAAGCAATTGCTGAGGGAATTCGAATACAAAACGCTTTAAAAGATCTTTTTGATTCAGGTTCTAAATTCGGAGAGTTTTTGACGAAACTATATCTATCAAATACAGAAATCTACAATTTCATACATGAAAATTATTTGCCTGCCGCAAATAATCACAACCCAACAAAAGAGGAAGTAATTATACGAACGTATGATCTTGAACTTAGCAAAGGCTTCGAGGAAAATAAGCAAATTTTAATGGAAAAACTAATGCTTCCCTCAATCAGCGAAGTGGATAATTGGCTTGAAAAAGAAGGGATTTCATTGGAGAATGTTTTGCAAAATGTTCATGTAACAGCCGCCAGTATTTTGGTTGATGGCGTAATTGATATTTGGAAAAAGAGATTAGATGCCGATAATTTCAAGGAATATTCATCTAAGGGGTTAGATCTTTCTGTAATTAAAACGATAAATGACAATCTAATCCAGACATTCGAGATTTTCGAAGTAAGAAAAGAGTTGATTTATTTATTTGAGAAAAAAACTCGGTTGTTAAAAGTCTCAAATGATACGGATGAATATCTAGCATCTATAATTACCAGTTACATCAATGATTTCGTGTCAAATTTCGGGTTTAACTTCATGAAAGACGAACGAAAAAATCAAGTAATGGAATTGGCTCGAAGCAAAAACATGAATATTGACTCACTTATGGCGACAAGTCGACAAGTAAGTGAAAAAAACTTGTGTGATCTTTTTGAAGAAGATGATTCAAGCAATAGTTTGGTTGTAACCTATCCTGCGATTAATCATTTTAAAAGCTTTATGGTAAAAATCCAACTTATCTTACTTTCTAATTGCGGATTTAGAAAATATAACGTTGAAGAAAACAGAATCCTTGAAGAGTTGATAAATCGCATTGAAAACTTGCACGTAGAAATTAAAGAATCCTAATATTTCATCATGAATTTATTATTTTCCATCAATAGCTCCAATTATAAACCGATTTCATTCAGAGAACGGTACTTCTATGATTTTTATGATATTGTTGATTCCTTTTTGGCAACTAAATTGGATCCTGAGGATAAAAATCGACTTTTAAAACCAATGCTTGCTTCAGGAGGACAAATAAATTGGTATGGCAAATACGAAGGGGATTTTAAAAGGCTAAATGACTGTAATCCAATTATTTCTGAAAAAGTAAAGTTTGAATTTAACACGTTCATTGAAAAAACGGATGAACTTTCATCAAGTTTAAAAAATAAGCGTGATGCGGATAATACTGAATGGGGCAATTTAATAGCCAATTTATTTCAACACGATCGTATTATTTTAATAGCGAATGACAAAAGCGATTGGGGAATTCTTTGGGGTTGGGACTTTATGAGTAATAATGAGAATAAATTACCCAAACTAGAGCCGACATATAAACCAGAAATAATTGTTGAGGATCCAATTGTGTCGGATGATGATGAAATTAAAGATGTAAAAACCAATCAACCAATAGTAACGACAACTACTGTTGATCCAACTCCAAACTCCGAAGATGTAATTGAAGATGAAGTAAATGAGGAAGAAGAGGATGATGAAGAACAAGTAGGTGCTGAGCCGAAAGTAATTTACGTGGAACGCATTGGCTGCCTTGGAAGAATCAAGCGTTTATTGCGCTGGATATCTTATCGTTTTTGGGCGCTGTTTTGGTTAATCATCTATACGCTTTTGATAATTTGGCTTTGCAGATATTGCGATAGACCTAATTGTGACGCATATTGTGAAAAACTCAAAAAAACGAAAGAAGAACTAAAAGATTTAGAACAACGTGTGCGTGAAAGATGCGACACAACGTATGTTAAACCTCACTAGTA
>JBILIY010000172.1:0-4190 GCA_044368815.1 Crocinitomicaceae bacterium | reverse complement strand
TTTGCCATTCCTGAATTACCTGTATAGTTGAAATAGACAACTCCATCCGGTCCACAAATAGATGTGTAAGTTCCTTTTAAAACGACAAAGCATTTCAGTTTTTTAGCCTGTTCCATTTGTTTGTTTAATCGTGAAAATGCGGAATCTGATTTCCCAAATAAACGGTCGAATTCTTTTGGATGAGGTGTTAAAATTGAATTTTCAGGGATTTTATTAAATAGCGAATCGTATTCTGAAATAATGTTCAAGGCGTCTGCATCAAGTACCAAAGGTCCCGAATAATTCTGGAACAAATGTTCAATCAATTGCATGGTTTTTCTTTCTTTACCGATTCCTGGTCCAATTCCAATCGCCGAATAATTTTCCCAACTTAGATCACCTGCTAAAAAATTCTCTTCCGAACTCAATTCACACATGGCTTCTGGGTTTGTAATCTGAATAATTTCGTTACCACATTTTGGAACTAAGGCAGTTATCAATCCTACTCCCGAACGAAGTGCTGCTTTTGTGCTTAAAACACATGCGCCCATTTTTCCAATAGAACCTGAAATTATCAAAGCATGACCATAGGTTCCTTTGTGCGAAAATTTATCCCTGAATTTAAATTTGGTTTTGATGAATTCTTTTGAAAGAAGATAAAAATCACTTTTCGATTGTTCCTTGAAAGTAGGGGATAAGCCAATATTAATGATGTGCCATCTTCCTGTATGAATTCCAAAATCTGGAAGTAAAAAAGCAAGTTTAGGTTGCTCAAAAGTCAATGTGTGAGTTGCCTGAATGATTGATTTAGAATCATTGGTTTCGTTGTCTTCACCGAACAAACCTGAAGGTATATCAATTGAAATTACATCGTTTTTAGTTTCGTTGATTTTGATAATCACATCTTTAATTAATCCATGAATTGGTTTATTGAGTCCTGTACCAAAAATGGCGTCAACAATTAATTCATTTTCAGTAAATAAAGGAAACGCATCTAACGCAGTTATGTGATGAATTTCAATTTTTTGTTGATCAATTCGGGAGTAATTTATCTTGAAATCTTGACTTGCATTTTCAATTTTACCAATAATTAAAATTCGCACATTAAATCCTTTTTGAGAAAGCATTCGACCAATCGCCAAACCATCGCCACCATTGTTTCCAGTTCCACAGAATATTGCAAAAGAATGAGTTGCTGAATACGTTTTTTCAATCCAATCGGTGCATGCAGATGAGGCTCGTTCCATTAAATCGATGGACGAAATGGGCTCATTTTCAATGGTGAATTGATCGGCGTCGCGCAATTGTTTTGTTGAAAGAATATTCATTACGATTTGTAATTTTAATTAAAAGTTAATGAAATAGGATTCATTGAACAAAAATTTAATAATTTGAACAAATAACTATAATCAAATATTGGTGTCAACTTTCACAAATTTTAATTAATTTGCGAATGTTTTATGAGGGTCTATTTCTTGCTATTTGTTGGTGTTCTTTTTTTATCTACTTGTGGATTAAATGCAAGCCAGGAAAAGTCATTGAATATGGCAGTCGCGAAGTATTTGTTTTCAGTAAATGAGGATTTAAAATTATCGAGAGCCTCATTCATGCATCCTTCTGTTTTAAAATATTACAAGGACAAGGGGCAGAGAGAATTTAAAAATCTTTTTGTCACGGAAAAAATGCTTTGGACGGATGCCGTTGTTGGCAAAATCAAGACGAATGGAGAAATGGTGCAAGCTGAATTGAAAATAGCTTTAAAAGAGGATGAATATTCTGTTCCGGAAAAGGAGCGAATTTCTATTTACGCATTGAGCGATGATAATGGCTTAAGTTGGTTTTTTGTGGAAGAAAACGATTATAAATGCAGGGAATGTGGTAATTTTCAAAGATTAATAGAATGATTCGGATTTTAATTTTTTCTCTACCATTTTTGTTAACCAAGTTTTTTGCCCAAGGATGGCAGCCCATGGGAAGTCGCTCAATGTCATTGGGGAATGCAAGTGTTGCGTTAACCGATGTTTGGGCATATCACCATAATCCTGCAGCAATTGTTGGCATTAAAAAGGTCGCATTTGGAATTTCATATGAGAATCGTTTTTTATTGCGTGAGTTGCAATCTCAGGGTTTTGTTGTTGCATATCCGATTAAACGAGGTGTAATTTCAATGGGAGGGCAAACATTTGGATACACTAATTTTAGAACCTATCGTTCCGGTTTAGGTTATGCGCTTGCTTTGACAGACTTTTTATCAATTGGAGTTCAATTAAATTATCATTTAGTTCGTTTACCACAAGCTTATGGTCGACATCAAACCGTAACTGCAGAATTAGGTGCAATGGCCAGAATTTCAGAAAATTGGCATATCGGATTCAGTATTTTGAATTTAACAAGAAATGAACTTTCGGCTTTTCAAGAAGATCGATATACAACGGCATTGAGACTTGGAACTCGTTATCTTGTTTCCAAGAAAGTACTTTTAGTAGGTGAGATAGAAAAAAATGTAGATTTTCCAATAAGATTTAAATCTGGAGTGGAATATGAGCCCGCAGAAAATTTGTATTTCCGAGGAGGTTTTGGAACTGCACCGATTGAATTTTCATTTGGGTTTGGTTACCATTGGAAAGGAATGTATAAATTGGATGTTGGATCAGCTTATCAGCAAATCATTGGTTGGTCGCCGAATGTCAGTTTTACAGTTCAATTGAAATGATGCTAAAGCGACTTTTCTTCTTATTGACGTTTTTCCATTTTGGATTTTTAATCGCTCAAGATAAAGGTGAAATCATCCAACAGCGAATCGAATTTATTTCTGAGCAATTGCAGTCGGAAAATTTGGATTTGACCAATATCATTGAACAACTCAATTTTTATTATGACAATCCAATAAACCTGAATACAACGCAAGGACAGGAATTGGAAGAGTTGAATTTATTGACACAAGTCCAAATTAATGACTTGTTGCTTCATCGAAAGGCATTTGGGATTTTCATCACAATTTACGAACTTCAAAGTTTGGAGTATTGGGATTTGAATACGATCCAATTGTTACGTCCATTTATTCGCGTTGATGATCGTCTTGATAATTTGCACATTACCTTCAAAGAAGCAATTAAGCAAGGGAAGTTTGAACAATATATTCGCTATCAGCCGATGATGGAACGGAAAGTTGGTTATTCCGATGTTCCTGATTCGATTCAACAAACTTCTAATAATTACTATTATGGTAACGGGGATCGATATTATACGCGTTTCAGGTATACCTACAAAACCAATATCAGCATTGGATATACCTGCGAAAAAGATCCTGGTGAACAATTTTTTAGAGGAGCACA
Source organism: Crocinitomicaceae bacterium (assembly GCA_044368815.1). Lineage (GTDB taxonomy): Bacteria > Bacteroidota > Bacteroidia > Flavobacteriales_D > Crocinitomicaceae > UBA952. Next base: position 876 of record JBILIY010000172.1, on the reverse strand, counting down.
AAAAAATGGATTTGATTTTTATTCAGCACATGCTTTTTTCAAAGGTGGAAAATACTTGCGATCTGCTGTTTTGGGAGATTATCAAATTCAAATAGGGCAGGGGCTTAATCTTTGGTCGAGCTATGCTTTTGGTAAAACCGCAGACATTGCTACCATCAAACGAAATGCAATTCCAATTCGACCTTATACAAGTGTTGATGAATCCCGTTTTTTAAGAGGTGCAGCAGTTGATTTGGCTTATCGAAATTTCGGTTTGACGGTGTTTGGTTCTCGCAAGAAAATCGATGCAGCCGTTTTGGCTGATTCTACATACGAGGACTTGGAATTTATTTCGACAATTGATTTATCTGGGTTACATCGAACGAATTCAGAAATTTTGAAAATGAATGGTCTAACAGAATTGATAACAGGCGCTAATGTGAGGTATTCTTCAACAAGTTTAAAAGTTGGTTCTGCATTTGTTTACCAGGGTTACGATAAAGTTTTTGATAAAAGAACAGAATTATACAATCAATTTGATTTCAGAGGAAAAAGTCGGTTATCAGTGAGTGGAGATTACAATTATACGTTCAAGAATTTGAATTTATTCGGGGAAGTTTCAAAAATTTTAAGTTCTGATGTTCAAAATGGCTTGGCCATGGTTCACGGTGCTATGATTTCCATTGATTCACGTGCTAGTATTGGATTGCTTTATCGGAATTATTCCAAGGATTATCAAACTTTTTACAATGCAGGTTTCTCAGAGGGAAGTAATACGCAAAATGAGAAAGGGTTATATGCAGGTCTAAAGCTTAAAATCAATTCTAAATGGTCCTTGAACGGCTATGCTGACTTGTTTCAATTTCCATGGATGAAATATTTAATTGATGCACCATC
>JBILIY010000171.1:0-4195 GCA_044368815.1 Crocinitomicaceae bacterium | reverse complement strand
CAATTTTTCAATGCGATTTTCCTGAAGAATTCCCTCTGCGGTTGCTAAATCCGTCCCGTCTCCTGTTGTAATAATGTTTTCCGACGTCATAATCTCTCGGATAGGACGATCAATATTCTTTTCAAACCTCAAATCGCGATTGGTAACTATTCCTTTTAATACGTTGTCCTCATTCACAACAGGAATACCTCCAATGCTATTTTCTTTCATTAATTCAAGAGCATCTTTAACGAAAGCGTTCTCAAGTAAAGTAATAGGGTCTATGATCATTCCACTTTCAGAACGTTTTACTTTCCGAACATTCATTGCTTGCATTTCGATACTCATATTCTTATGAATAACACCAATGCCACCCTGCTGGGCAATTGCAATCGCTAATCCTGCCTCGGTTACTGTATCCATCGCAGCCGAAATAATTGGCGTGTTTAATGAAATATTTCTAGAAAATCTGCTTTTCAATTGAACATCTCTTGGCAGAACCTCTGAAAATGCAGGAACCAATAGAACGTCGTCATAAGTTAAACCTTCCGTGATCTGCTTCAAATTGTTAAGGGACATGAATCTATTTTTTTAATAAATTCTTGCAAAAGTATGAAAAAACATGGAATTTTTAGGAAGAATATAAAAGTGGCAAATGTTAAATAAGCTCAATAAATGAACTCTTTTATTGAAAATCATTAAACTTGTTGTGGAAATCAACAATGAAAGCAACGGTATTTGTTTTTTTTAGTTTTTTAAGTACGTGCCTTTTCGCTCAGCGCAAGGATATCGATACATCCAAAATGATACAGTTATCGGGTGTGGTTGTTTCTGAAGAAGATTTAGCTCCAATGCCATTTATTACGGTATATGACAAATCAATACGAAAGGGAGTTTTTGCAGATTATTACGGTTTCTTCTCAATGGTTTCATTTCCTGGCGATACAATTTGTTTTTCGTATTTTGGATACAAGACTTCTACATACATTGTCCCAGACACACTCAAGGATAACCGATACAGCATCATTCATATGTTGCAGCGCGATACTGTTAACTTACCAGAGGTTACTGTTTATCCATGGCCATCAAGGGATGAATTCGCGAATTATTTTGTCAATATGAAGCCGTATGACGATGCGATGCGAAGAGCTCAAAAGGAACTTTCAGGCGAATCACTTGCTTTTATTGCTGCTCGTTTGGATAGCGATGCATCACTTGCACATGGATATGCTCAAAATCAACGCTACACAAAGTTGTATACTAACGGACAGCTGCCAGTTAACAACCTGTTGAATCCATATTCCTGGGCAAAACTAATTAAAGATTGGAAAGAGGGAAAACTAGGTCGACAATAATTATTCAGTTTTATAATTCATCCATCGATTATTGCATATAACTAACTACCTTTGTGGGCATGTCATTTTTGGGTAAATTCATGATTCGATATAAAACAAAGGAAGAAATAGAAATCATGCGCGAAGCGGCGCTAATTGTGAGTAGAACACTTGGTTTAATTGCTAAACAGATAGCACCAGGTAAAACACCAAAACAACTCGATCGATTAGCAGAGGATTATATTCGTTCACAAAATGCTATTCCTGGATTCTTAGGTTTGTATGGTTGTCCCAGCACACTTTTGATTTCGGTAAATGAACAGGTAGTTCACGGTCTTCCTACTGAACGTCCTTTTCAGGAAGGCGATATAGTTTCAGTTGATTGTGGTTCGCTTTACAAGGGTTATTATGGTGATCACGCTTATACATTTGAGGTTGGAGACGTAAATCCTGAGGTCAAAAAACTATTGGAGGTAACCAAAGAATGTTTGTACTTGGGAATTGAACAATGCACAAGTGGGAATCGTATTGAAGATATAGGTTGGGCGATACAGAATCATGCGGAAAGCCATGGTTATGGAGTAGTTAGGGAATTAGTTGGACATGGTCTTGGAAAATCGTTGCATGAAGAACCTCAAGTTCCTAATTATGGTCGTCGGGGTCGCGGGAAGAAAATTCAAAATGGCTTAACAATCGCTATCGAACCCATGATAAATATGGGAACTGAACAGGTAAAGACGTTGGATGACAAATGGACAGTAGTGACTGCAGATGGAAAACCAAGTGCCCATTTTGAGCACAATATCGCTGTTATCGATGGTAAACCTGAGATTCTGTCCACATTTGACTATGTTTATGAAGCTTTGAAAATGTAATGTATAGAGAAAAAAGAGCGGTTTCATTAGTAATTCTGACCCTTTTTGTTTATGCGACGAACATTTATTTAGAATTTAATTCATTTGTTCTTCCTTTTCCAATTTTCGATTTTATTCTCATAATAATCGCGCTTCAATTCGCTTTTTGGAATCGTAAAGATTTGATTACATTTCGAAAGTGGTATTTCTATATTTATTTCACAACGCTTGTTTTTAAACTCTTAATGAACCCAATTCTTTGGGGATTTTATTTGGATGAAATCGAGATGGAGAAATTTTTGGATAACAATTATTTGGAGTATTTTAAGATAATTTATACACTTTTAAGCATTGTCGTTTTTATTTGTTGGAGTGCTGTAGAAAAACTCAAAATGAGGTTACTTTGGTTAGGGATTATTTCAACCGTTCAAATATTGGGGTTATTTGAATTTAGCTATCCTGGAATGTATCTTGGTTATGTGTTTTTTTCAGGATATGTTGTGTATCAAAAGCCTGCAAATTCACTAAGTTATATTTTGCCTTTACATGCGGTTCTGGACATAATGGCGCTATCGATGTTGACAATTATAAATGGCTAAAAAAGCAACGATTAATTTCGAGTTGCGAACAGAATAAACAATAATAATTGAGCACGAAATAAGTTGTAATTACGAATTAAATAATGATTAATGACTAACGAAACTTTGGTAACTGTCAATTCAAAGCTCGACACTTTTCGTTGGTAACTAACACTTAAGTAATTAATAGCTACCCAAAAATCTGCGTATAAACCACTCACTAGCAAGAAGCGCAATCAGAAGCAAAATAACCACCAGGTAATCAATCAATTTATTGAAGGCAGTTTCTTCAAAGCTAATTGTAGTAATATCTCCTCGTTTTTCGATGTCGTTGATCAATTTTTGGTTATCTTTTAAAAAGTAGAATTTTCCATTTGATTGTTTAGCAACTTGTTTGAGAACACCATGATTGGCAGCTGTTTCAATTTTTTCGAGTTCAATGTCTTCAACAATAAATACGCCCGATTTTTTGTATGATTTCCCATTGAATTTTGTTTCTGCGTACCACTTGTATTTACCGGCTTTCAACTTACCTAATGAAAGTTTATATCCATTTCCATTTGCTCCAAACTGCGATCTGAAAACTTTTCCTTCTGAGTCAGTTAACTTCAATTCTATTTTTGGTTTTGTAATGGGTTCTAAAGCTGAATTGTAAAACGAAGCATTCACCATTACATCTTCTTCAATTGAAAAACGTTTTGGAAACTCAATTCGAAGACCAGCTTCTTGCTGCTTAACCATTAAAAAGTTCATTGTTTTCGAAAACAATTCGCTAAATGCTTCGTGATTTCCGGAACGGATAAAATCGTTTAGTTTCCAACGCCAGATACCTTCGCCATAGAGAACCCCAGTTTTTAAATTATTTCGATTTACAAAGAACAATAGAGGATCAGATTTTTTTACAGGTCCGACTCGTTGGTTCAATAAAATCAATGGATTGCCTTCCACTTTGAGTGTTCCGAATTTACTTTTTAAGGGTGGATAGAAATCAAGTGCTTCAGCTACTTTCTCCGATAATTCGAAATCATTGAATCCTGATGCAAGCGTTGGTTGAATATCATCCGTTTTGTTTCCTTTCATCCCTGAAATACCTAGATTCAATTTAGTCGCAACAGCAGCCTCAGTATTTGGTCCCAAAATATACAAAATTGGAATTCGTTTTTCTTGCAGTAATTGAAGAATTGATGCATCGAAATTGGCTCCAGGTTCGTGCCATACGACCAAATCCGTTTTCTCCAGATTCTTATTCCAATCTTTTATTAAGACGCTTTCAGATTCAATGTTTTCATTTTGATCCAATACTTCTTTTAGGGCGGATATATCTGGGTGAGGCGCTCCCGCCAACAAAAGCACTTTATTTCTTGAATCGATAACTTCTACATAGAACGTCCGTTGGTTATTTTTCAAGGTGCTTTCACCATCCAACGATTTCAATTTTACCACATAGGTT
>JBILIY010000170.1:0-4215 GCA_044368815.1 Crocinitomicaceae bacterium | reverse complement strand
TTAAAGGTGGAATTGACTGCACCGCAGAGGTTATGGTAGAAATGCTTCGCCTTGATGCGGAAGCTCTGAAAAAATAAGATTTAACATTAAGTTGAAAAAGGCAATTTTAGGATTGCCTTTTTTTATTTAGTTTTACCCCATGTTGCAAACTGCTCCCATTGGCGTTTTTGATTCAGGTTATGGCGGGTTGACCGTTCTCTCTGAATTAAGAAAAATTCTTCCCGAATACGACTTCATTTACCTCGGTGATAATGCACGTGCGCCATACGGAAATCGATCTTATGATGTGGTTTACGATTTCACATTAGAAGCAGTTAATTTCTTATTCTCAAAAGGTGCGCCTTTGGTAATTATTGCATGCAACACCGCCTCTGCAAAAGCCTTGAGAAGCATTCAACAAAACGATTTACCCAAGATTTCATCAGAAAAACGCGTACTAGGCGTAATTCGTCCAAGCACAGAAGAAATAGGAGCGCTAACTCACACAAAACATGTTGGAATTTTAGGAACTACTGGCACAATTCAATCAGGTTCCTATGAAATTGAACTCAAGAAATTTGCTCCTGAAATTACTATAACCCAACACGCTTGCCCTATGTGGGTTCCACTGATAGAAAACAATCGTCACAATTCCAATGCCGGTAAAATGTTTATTGAAGAGGATGTGAAAGCTCTAATGGATAAAGACCCACTGATTGATACCATTGTTCTGGCTTGCACGCATTACCCCGTCATTAAAACACACATTCAAGAGATTTTAGGAAGTAAATTAAAGGTCGTTGCTCAATGACCAATATTAGCAGAAAAGCTCGTTGATTATCTTACAAGGCATCAGGAGATAGAATGCAAATTGACTAAAAACGGAACTATTCGTTATTTCACCACCGAGAACAATTTAGTCTTTAACGAGAAAGCAAGTCAGTTTTTGGAAGAAATGATCCATTCCGAACATGTCGAAATCGCAAATTGACTATAATTTCTTTTTATTTAGTCTAGCAATCACCCGCTCATTTATTGACTTTAATTTCTCGGGAGTATGAGCATAATAATCAAAGGTATTTTCGAAGGCTTGTTTTGAAACGTTATGTTTAATAAATACTTTTTGGCATGACTTGTCCAAGGCGTCTTTATAGGTATTTGGAAATCCGTATTTCGTTTGATAATAATTTTCCAGCACTAAAATTTCTTCATATACCTCAACGAATTTATCCTCTTCTATATGAGGGTCATTTGAACTAAATGCTCCGTCAGAACAATTAGTAAATATAAAAATCAGCGCAAAAAATAATGTCCTCATTAAAACTCACCAAATAATAAACGACTTCCTACTCCGCATTCAACAATTGAACCATTTTCAAATGCAATCTGTCCATTGATAAACGTTCGTTCGATACTATTTGAAAAAGTGGTGCCCTCGAATGGCGACCAACCGCATTTGTAAAGTAAATTCGATTTATTGACTTGATGGGGTTGATTTGGATTTACCATAACAACATCCGCAAAATAACCCTCTCTTAAAAAACCTCGATTTTGAAGTCTATATAATAAAGCTGGAGCATGTGCCATTTTCTCAACGACTCGTTCGATTGGAATAATTCCCTCCTTACTTTTCTCAAGCATTGCCAAAAGTGCATGTTGCACTAGAGGCCCGCCAGAAGGTGCTTTAGCGTACAATTGATTCTTTTCTTCTAACGTGTGAGGCGCGTGATCTGTAGCAATCACATCAATGCGATTATCCAAAACCCCTTGCCAAATTCCGGTGCGATCGTTTTCTGTTTTTACCGCGGGATTCCATTTGATAAAATTCCCCTTTGTTTCATAATCTTTGTCCGTAAACCAAAGGTGATGAACACAAGCCTCTGCCGTAATGCGTTTTTCCTCTAGGGGAATATCGTTTCTGAATAATTCTAATTCTTTTGCGGTACTGATATGCAAAATATGTAGCCGGGAATTGTGTTTTTTAGCAAGTGATACTGCGTATGATGATGATTTATAGCAAGCCTCCTCACTTCGAATTAGCGGATGAAATTTTGCTGGAAGCTCCTCTCCATATTCTTTAATGTACTTTTGAAAATTCTCCTTAATCATAGGGTCGTCTTCACAATGGGTAGTGATTATTGACGGAGCATAACGAAACACATCCTCAAGAGCTTTCGGGTCATCTACCAGCATATCACCTGTGGAAGAACCCATAAAGATTTTTACACCACAAATTGTTTCAGGATTGACGCGTTTGATTTCTTCGATATTGGAGTTTGTCGTACCCAAATAGAAGGAATAATTTGCCAATGAAGATTGAGATGCGATTGCGTATTTTTCCTCTAATTTTTCAATAGTTACCGCACTTGGAACTGTGTTTGGCATTTCCATGAAAGAAGTTATACCACCGGCAACTGCCGCTCTTGATTCGGTTGCAATATTTGCCTTATGAGTTAAGCCAGGCTCTCTGAAATGAACTTGATCATCAATACAGCCAGGAAGGATTAGTTTTCCTTCCGCATCAATTTCTTTGGCGTTAATCGTATTGTCAATTTGTTTATCAATTCGTTCAATGATGCCATTTCGTATTAAAAGGTCTCCTTGAAATGATTTGCCTTCATTAATTACTTGTCCGTTCTTTAAAATATAATTACTCATAAATTCATTTTTCTCATCTTCCAAACACCAAAAAACGCTTCCTTGAAAATTCCAGTGCTCATTTTAGATTCTCCATGAACGCGATCGATAAACGTAATCGGTATTTCCTTGACTTTAAATCCATGTTTTATCGCGGCATATTTCATGCAAATTTGAAATGCATAACCTTTGAAAGTCACGTTATCGAGCTTAATTTTTTTCAAAACTTCAGTTCGATAACATTTAAAGCCTGCCGTTGTGTCTTTTATTCCAATAAGTAGTATCAAGCGAACATAGATACTTGCAAAATAGGACATTAAAATTCGATCCAAAGGCCAATTTTTCACCTTCCCTCCTCTACAGTATCTAGAACCAATTGTTAAATCAGCCCCCTCCAAACAGGCATTTAGAAGTCTTGGCAAGTCATTTGGATCGTGAGAAAAATCACAATCCATTTCTATGCAGTAATCGTAATTTTTCGCAATTGCCCATTTAAATCCGTGAATGTATGCTGTTCCTAAACCTAATTTTCCTTTTCGTTGTTCTAGAAAAATTCGATCTTTAAATTCAGTCATCAACGACTTTACTTTCGCAGCTGTTCCATCCGGTGAATTATCGTCTATGAATAAAATGTCAAAATTCGGATTTAGTGACATTACCGCACGCGAAATCGCCTCAACATTCTCTGTTTCGTTGTAAGTGGGTATAATTACAATTGTTTTGACTGATTTCTGCACGATAAAACGAAATTACAGATTATTCGAACGCAGACTTTACAAAAAATTAATTTTAATACTATTTTAGATAAACAAAAAAAACCGCCAGTTTCCCGACGGTTTTTCAATTATGTGATTGGTAATTAATTATTCTTCATCCTCATCATCTCCAGCATCAGCACCTTTAACAGCTCCACGAGCCATTTTAACGGCAACAACAACCGCATTTGCAGGATCCAAGAATTTAACCCCAGAAATATCAATGCTATTCACACGAATTGATTGACCAATACGAAGTTTCGTAATATCTAACGTGATTGCATCTGGCAAATCTTTTGGTAAACCTACACACTGCAAGTTTCTGAAAGCAGTCATTAATTTACCACCAGCCATAACACCTCGAGAAGAACCCGTAATTCGAACAGGTAATTTAACTTTCACTTCTTTACTGTCATTCAGCTCCAAAAAGTCAACGTGTTGAATCGTTCCTTTTGTTGGGTGTTGCTGAAGTTCTTGGATAATACCACGGGATTTTTTACCCTCAATATCCAATTCAACTTGGAAGACATCTGGAGAATAAACGATTTTCTCAATATCTATTTGCTTTACTGAGAAGTGAGTTTGTTCACCTTGACCGTAAAGCACACAAGGAACTCTTTCTGCGTTTCTGATAGCCGCAGCGTCCTTTTTCCCTACGTTCGCTCGGAGCGAACCGCTCAATTGTGCTGTTTTCATATTATATATTAATTTAAGAGATTACAAAATGAGTACTTATTGATTCGTTTTTAATCAAACGATTGATTACATCTGCAAAAAGTTCAGCGACACTTACCACGCGAATTTTTGGAGAAGTTTGTTTTAATGGAATCGTGTCCGTAACAAC
>JBILIY010000325.1:0-2749 GCA_044368815.1 Crocinitomicaceae bacterium | reverse complement strand
AATACGGCCAGTACAGCGGGTTATCTTCCAGGACCATTGCAAGCAACCTATTTTGCGACAAAAGCATTTGTAGTTTCATTCACAAAAGGAATTTCACACGAACTAAAACCACACGGAATTACTGTCACAGCTTTGTGCCCAGGCCCGGTGAAAACCGAATTTGAATTTGTTGCAGGAATGGGTAACGGAGATATGTTTAAAAATGGTGCTTCAGCGCAATCTACGGCCTTAAAAGGATACAATGCAATGATTAAAGGCAAACGAATATGCATTTCCGATCCTGGTTTGAATTTTATGATCAAATTTTTATTACCTGTAATTCCAGATTCCATTCTCCTTCGCGTTATTCAAAAGATGCAAACGATTTAACTTGAACTGAAAAAATAGAGTTTTCATAATTTCTTGTTTCTATTTAGTAAATAACTATTATATTTACTATATATAAATATAATATGGCAACATTTACAAGTTCGCTTCCTGATTGGCTTCTTAATCTACTCGATGAAAAATCGAAGGAGATGTCAATTCCAAAGAATAAAATCATTGAAAAAGCGCTTTCGATTTATCTTGATCAACTCAATCGTGCCGCCTATGTTAAATCATACAAGCAATTAGGTGAAGATTCCGATACACTTCAAATCGCCGAGGAAGGAATGGCAGAGTATGTAAGCCAAATCAAAGAATCCGAGGAAGATGAAACAAGGTGAACTTTGGTGTGCTGATTTAAATCCAGTTGTTGGAAGTGAGCAGTCAGGCTTTCGACCTATGCTTGTGATAAGCGGGAATTTGCTCAATACATACCTCAATGTTATCATTTGCTGTCCCCTCACAACGAAAATAAAGAACTACAAGGGAAATGTCATTTTAAATCCAACTAGTGATAATAACCTTAAGAATCCATCGGAGATATTGACTTTTCACATTCGTTCCATTTCCAAAGATCGTTTAGTAAAAAAAATCGGACAAGTTTCAAAAGAAGAATTACGCCTCGTCAAAAAATGTTTGGATGAAATTTTGACTTATTAAAACTTCAATTTTCAGCATACACTAAATTAGTTGTAACTTTGTTATATGTTTCTGCCTTTACTTTTTGAGGATATTGCTTTTTCTGAAATCGTGGTAATTATGCTAGTTGTTTTACTTTTCTTTGGAGCAAAGAGTATTCCTGGAATTGCAAAAACATTGGGTAAAACGTTATATGAATTCAGAAATGCACAAGCTGAGCTACAACGTGAAATCCAAAAATCAGGAATGGATATAAAAAAAGACATGAACTTTACCGAATTACTTAAAGAAACCACCGAAGAAATTCGACAACCCTTGGATCAAGTAGCAACAGACATTAATAATACTGTAGAGTTTAAAAGTACAACTACAACTGGGAATCCGGTATCAGAAATCAATTCAAATACATCTGAATCCCCGTTAGATCAACCAGAAAATAACGAAATCAAAGAAGTATGATACAAGTTGGAATCATCATGGGAAGTGCATCAGATTTACCTGTAATGCAAGCAGCCAAAGACTTTTTAGATGAGGTCGGAATTTCATCGGAAGTGAAAATTGTTTCAGCACATCGAACACCCGAATTAATGGTGGAATATGCAAAAACTGCAGCAGGTCGCGGTCTGAAAGTAATAATTGCCGGAGCTGGTGGTGCCGCACATCTTCCTGGTATGACTGCATCGATGACTTCTTTGCCCGTAATTGGAGTTCCTGTAAAATCCTCGAATTCAATTGATGGCTGGGATTCAATTTTAAGTATTCTTCAAATGCCAAATGGAATACCAGTAGCAACAGTTGCTTTGAATGGAGCGAAAAATGCAGGTATTTTAGCCGCACGAATTATCGGGAGTTTTGATGCTGAGATTCAAAAAAAACTGGATCATTATGCGGAATCCATGAAAGAAGCTGTTTTAGAAAGCCAAAAGAAAGTTCAATAATTTATTCCTGAACAAATTCAATTTTAAATTTTACATTCTAAATTTTAACGTTTCCTTAACTTTGCCTCATGAGAAAAAAAATATTTCTTTTAGGCTCAGGGGAACTTGGAAAAGAGTTTGCTATTGCCTGTCAGCGATTGGGTCAATATATTATTGCTGTTGACAGTTATGCGGGAGCGCCGGCGATGCAAGTCGCACATGAATTTGAAGTTATCAATATGCTTGATGGTGCTGAATTGGATCGCATTGTTGCAAAGCATCAACCAGATTTAATCGTTCCAGAAATTGAAGCGATTCGAACAGAACGTTTTTACGATTACGAAAAGCAAGGAATTCAAGTCGTACCAAGTGCCAAAGCGGCAAATTTTACGATGAACCGAAAAGCAATCCGTGATCTGGCAGCCATTGAAGTTGGAGTACGAACAGCAACTTATCGCTATGCAACAACATTGGATGAATTAAAAGCCGGTGTGGAAGTAACAGGGATGCCATGTGTTGTTAAACCGTTGATGTCAAGCTCTGGAAAAGGCCAATCCGTTATCAAATCTGAGACTGACATTGAAAAAGCATGGAATTATGCAATGGAAGGTTCTCGCGGTGATTTGAAAGAAGTCATTGTTGAAGGATTTATTGATTTTGACTACGAAATAACACTTTTAACCGTAACTCAGCAAGATGGCCCTACCCTATTCTGTCCACCGATTGGACATCGACAGGAACGCGGTGATTACCAAGAAAGTTGGCAACCAATGCCAATGAATCCTGAACACTTGAAGGAAGCGCAAGAAATGGGTGAAAAAGTTACC
>JBILIY010000169.1:0-4234 GCA_044368815.1 Crocinitomicaceae bacterium | reverse complement strand
CTTTATTCGGAGCGAATTCGTTTGAAATTTAATCCAATAGATCTGTGGAATAAGAATTATCACGTTAAAGCGGTTCAAATTTATCCCGGCACATTGAAAGTGAAAATCAATTCAAAAGGAGAAGGAAACTACAACATTATAAAGTCGGATTCCACTGCTAAAAATGAAGAATTTGAATTAAAGTTGAAATCCATATATGTGGAGGATTTTCGTGTTTCTTACACGAATAAGTCGAACCGTCAACAGTATTCAACTACAATTTCCGAATCTGAATTTTCAGGTGATTTTTCGGAGGCCAACTACCGATTGATGGCGGAAGGAGCGTTGCTTATTAATAAAGCTAAAAGCGGCCAAGTTACCTTCATTAAGAATAAAACCTTGGATTACAATTTTGGAATTGATGTGAATGGTGAACAAGGAAAGGTTTCACTCAATCAAGCCGTTGTGAATTTATCAGGATTACCTTTTGAGATCAATGGATTTGTTAATCCGGACAGCGTCAAATTCAATGTGAAATCAAAAAACATTGGATTAGAAGATTTGGTAAATAAGTTATCCGTTGGAGCCATGGATGATGTGAAGAAATTCAATGGTTCAGGAGATGTTTCATTTAATTTGGATATTGAAGGATCTACAACTTCAGAGGAAGCTTTAGCTGTAAATTGCGATTTCGGGATTTCGAAAGGATCGTTGACTGAACCAAGTCAAAATCTTCAAATTAAAGACATTCAGTTGGAAGGAAAATATTCCAATGAAGGAGGTGCAGAAAAAGAATTTTTAGAACTCAAAAACATGAAATTCAAAACGGCTGGAGGACCTTTTCGTGGCGATGTTCGATTAATGAATTTTGAAAATCCAACTATCAAAGGAAAAGCCAGGGGAACAGTTAATCTGCAGGTTGCTCACGCGATTTTTCATTTTCCGGAAGTGGAGAAAATTAGCGGTTCAACTCTGATTAACGCCGATTTTGCCCTCCAACAAAATGAATCGACAAGTTCTATCGAAGTAAATAAATGCGATGGTGATGTTTTGATGAAAAGCTTACGTTTAAAGCTCAAAGGCGATAAACGGACGTTTGAAAACATCAATGGAAATATTTTCCTGCGAGGAAATGAAGCTGGAATCGATAATGCATCTTTGAAAGTTGGCGCAACTGATTTGCGGGTAGATGGAATATTTAGAAATATTTTCGATTACCTAAATGCAAAAAAACCTTTAGAAACAGAAGTTGAAATTGAAAGCAACTATCTGAAAGTAGAAGATTTAGGAACCACTACGAAAAAAGAAAAAGTAGAAGGTGAGCGTATTTTTGTTTTACCTAATGATATTTTGGGTTCAATCAATTTAACTGTTGGGACTTTGCAATATGAGAATCATCGTTTTGATAATATTCTTGGTAAGATGAACATCCAAAATCATCGCTTGCACTTCCCACAAATAAGTTTGGTAAACGCGGAAGCTTTAATCAGCGGTGCTTTAATTATTGAAGAAAGAACTCCCGAAATATTTACAATCACTACTCAGGTAGCAACTAAAAATTTGAAGTTCAAACCGATGTTCAAGGAATGGGACAATTTTGAACAACAGGTGATTACGTCTAACAATATTTCAGGAAGAGCTGAGGCTGACCTCTACTTTTTTGCTCCTTTTGATTTGCGCTCAGGAATTGTTTTAAAGGCGATAGAATCAAAGTTAAACTTAACAGTTTATGATGGTCATTTGAAAAACGTTTCTTCATTCAAAGACATAACAGAAAGTTTGAAAACAAATTCAGGGAAACTCGTTTTAGGTAAGAAAAACATCGATTTATTGGAACAAAAGTTAGAAGACATTTCGTTTCAAACCTTGGAAAACTCAATTGTTATTAAAAACGGAATTGTCAACATTCCTAAAATGAGAATTGGTTCTTCTGCCTTCGATATGGATGTTTCAGGTGTTCATTCTTTTGATAATGAAATTGATTACCGCTTCGCTTTTCGTTTGCGTGATTTGATGAAGACAGAAAAAGATTCCGAGTTCGGTGAAGTGATTGACGATGGAACCGGTATTAAAATCTTTATGAGAATGCACGGAACTTTGGATAAACCGATTATTGAATGGGATAAAACATCACGTAAAGAACAAGCAAAACAAAATAGGGAAGAGGCCAAGCAAGATGCTAAGTCGATTTTAAAGTCTGAATTTGGGTTGTTTAAAAACGATACCACAGTTAATGAATATAAGCCACAAGAAATGCCAAAAGAAGAACTAAAAATTCATTTCGGGCCAGCAACCAAGGAAGAGTTCAAAGAAGTTCAAAAAGAGAAAAAAGACTCAAAACTGAAGAAGACGCTTAAAAATTGGAAAGACCAACAGAATCAAGAGGGAGAGGAAGGTTTTAAAGTCGGTAAAGGAGGTGGTTAGTAGTGAAATCAGTTTTTAGACTTTTCAATGATTGCTGTTGTAGAATATCCATCGACCAAATTAATAGTAAATACTGAACCTCCATTATTTCGAACAATATCTGAACCAACAATGTATTTTTTGGAACTGGAATTCAATTCGTTGGCGTCATAATCCCCGCCTTTAACAAGTACGTCTGGTTCTAATGCTCGAATAAGTTCAAGTGGGGTTTCATCATCGAAAATTACCACCAAATCAACAAAACCAAGGGCAGCAATAATTTGAATTCGTGCAAGTTCATTATTAATCGGACGATTCGGCGCTTTGTTGAGTGCTTTTACAGATCGATCACTATTAATTCCAACAATCAATCGATTCCCAAGTGAAGCTGCTTCTGCTAAATAGGTGATGTGTCCTAAATGAAGTATATCGAAACAACCATTGGTAAAAACGATCTTTTCGTTTTTTAGATGATACATGGCAACTAAACGTGCCGCTTGTTCAGCTGAAACGATCTTAGACTTTACGAAATCCAATCGCGCTGACATCAGTCAAGCAAATTGGTTCGTTCATTTGGAAATACAAGTGAAGGTTTGAATGTTTTCGCCTCTTCAAAATCCATAAATCCGTAACCGATAATAATGATTAGATCATCCACAGCGACGCGTCTTGCGGCGGGACCATTTAGACATATCATCCCTGATTTTCGATCTCCTTTAATTACATATGTTTCAAAACGTTCACCGTTGTTAATATTCACAATTTGAACGCGCTCCCCTTCAAGCAAATTGGCAGCTTCCATCAATTCTTGATCTATTGTGATACTTCCAATGTAATTCAATTCGGCCTGCGTAACCCGAACTCGATGAATTTTTGATTTTAGTACTTGAATCAACATAAAATTGAAAAAATGAGCGACAAAAATAAAGCAAATTAACGGATTACAACAATAAATTATCAATCAGTCTCAGTTCGCCACAATAAGCTGCTATACAACAAACAGTTGGTTCCGCCCAATCTTCCGCTTCCAAAAGATTTTCCACATGCACAATTTCAAGATATTCTAATTTTAAAGATCCTTTATCAAAAAAGTCGATAGCTCTGTTCTTTAATTCTTTAGGATTCAAATTCGACTTGTTGGCTTCAATAAATTTCAGGGTCTCCCAAATGATCAAAGCTTCCACTTTTTGTTCTTCGGATAAACGCATATTTCTGCTACTCATAGCCAACCCACTTGGTTCTCGGAGTGTGTCGCACGCAACAATATCTATGGGGAATCCATAAGCTTTGGTCATATATCGAATGATAGCCAATTGTTGAAAATCCTTTTGACCAAAATAAGCTTTTTCAGGTTTCACCAAATAAAAAAGATTATGAACCACATGAACAACTCCTTTAAAATGACCTGGACGGAATTTTGCCTCCAATACTTCGTCGAGATGACCTAAATCGATTGATTTAAATTGATCATCTGAAGGGTAAATTTCATTTACTTCCGGATTAAAAACAAGGTAATTTGAGCAATTCTCCTTCAATAAAGCCATATCCTTTTCAATTGTTCTTGGATAATGAAGAAGATCTTCTTTGTTGTTGAATTGAGTTGGGTTAACAAAAATGCTTACAACTACAATGTCATTTTCTTCAGATGCACGTTGAATAAGCCGCAAATGACCTGCATGTAATGCCCCCATTGTTGGAACAAAACCAATATTTTTTGAATTGTTTCTAGCTTCAGCCAGTACTTTTTGTAATTCAAAAACAGTTTTTACTATCATTTCCTATGGCGTATCAAGAGCAAAGCTATGGCTTTTTATGAAAGTTCGTGAAAAATTAGTAATTTTGCATTCTATCA
>JBILIY010000168.1:0-4237 GCA_044368815.1 Crocinitomicaceae bacterium | reverse complement strand
AGCGATACCCAAATATTCGGGATCAAACGATTTATTATTCAAACCTTTCACTACCTGTTTTGGGATGCTACAATTGTTAAGACTCAAAAAATGAAAGAGGAATTAAACTTGAAAACGGCACATGTCATTCCCAATGGAGTAAATTTGCATTCCTTTGATTTGCATCAAGAAAATATTAAAAATACAGTCCTTTTCGCTGCCGACCCTTCTCGTAAATCGAAGAACTTTCCTCTCGCAAAAGCGGCAATCGATCATATAAGATCGCTTAACCATGATTATATTGAATTTAAAATCAAATTCAACATATCGCACCAAGAAATGATTAAAGAAATTCAATCCGCAAGCTGTGTTCTCCTTACATCATTATGGGAGGGTTCACCAAATATAATAAAGGAAGCGATGGCTTGTAATCGTCCAATAGTTAGCTCGGATGTTGGTGATTTACATTGGTTGCTCCAAGGTGTATCTGGTTGCTTCATTGTGAACTCGAATGCGAAAGACGTTGGCGAAGGAATTATTTCCGCGCTACAATTTTCCAATCAAATAGGACAAACGAATGGCAGAGACAAACTAATTCAATTGGGCTTGGATTCTGAATCAATTGCCGACAAGCTAATTGAAATATACAAGCACTGATGAAAGGCGTTCTGGTGATTGAAGGGCATGTTCAAGGGTTATCCAATGTGAGATCTTTGGGAGAACAGGGAATACCTGTTTGGGTGTTGGATAAAACAAAATGCTTGGCTCAATTTTCGATTTATTGTAAAAAATTCATTTTATGTCCTGATTTTAATTCGGATGAATTTGTTCCGTTTTTAATTCAGCTGGCTAAAAAAAATAATTTGAAAGATTGGCTCATACTGCCATCAAACGACCACGCAGTTAATTCAATAGCCCAAAATAGATTACAATTAGCTGAACACTTCAAACTCATCACTGATAAATTCGAAACAATTAATCGAATACAACATAAAGTAGAATTTTTGAACTTAGCAAACAAATTGCAAGTTCCCTTTCCCAAGTTTGAAATTCTAACAGACGTTCCGGAAAACCTCAACCTAAAATTTCCAGTGATTACAAAAGGAAACATTGGATTGAATTTTCACAAAAAAATCAAGAAAAAGGTAGTTCTTTCCAATAACAAATCAGAACTAGAGGTGAATTTGAAGAAAATTGGACACTCTTTTTCACTCACCGATACTTTCTCCCAGGAATTGATTCCATATAATCAACTTAATCGAACATTATCATTTACCTCCTTCTCGGTTGATGGCGAAATAAAAACATATTGGATAGGGCAAAAGTTACGGGAACATCCGTTGCGATTTGGAACAGCAGTGTTGGCGGAAAGTATCAAGGATCCTGGTGTTTATCAATATGCTGAAAAGCTAATTCGTGCGTTGAACTATACGGGAATAAGTGAAATTGAATTTCTAAAAGATGAACGTGATGGGGAATATAAACTTATTGAGATGAATGCACGCTCATGGCTTTGGGTTGGATTAGCCAAAGAATGTGGTGTAAATTATGCTAAAATTGCATACGATTTCACTCAAGAGAATGAAATTAATTATCCTGAAAACTATGAAAAGAATGTTGTTTGGTTTAATCCAATTACAAATTTCTACTACACCCTAATTGGCCTTGCGACAAGACAGATACGTTGTAGTGAATTAAATCGAAACAAAGGAAAAAAGAGAATTAATGCCCTTTTACAAAAAAAAGACTGGAAACCGTTTTTCGCGTACTTTTTTCTTTTATTTAAATTCATAAAATTGAGATGAATATTCTTTTTGTTTCAGGGCACCCTGCTCAAATACATCATTTCAAACACGTAAAATCCCAATTAGAATCGAAGGGACATAAAGTTTTTTGGGCGGCAAGTTCAAAAGAGATTAGTTTCGAATTATTGAGACATGAAAAAATAGAATTCATCGAAATTCAAAAAGCTGGAAAGGGTTTCTTGGGTAAAATAAGATCACTTTTTGTCAATAATAGGAAATTAGGGAATTTGATTCGAAAAAATAATATTCAAGTTGTCGTTTCTCGTGTTTCTCCTTTTGTTTCACTCGCAACTTTTTGGAATCGTGTTTTTCACATAGGAATTTCAGATACTGAGAAGTCTGGAATTTACGACACCGTTTTTACAAAGTCGGTTAACGTATTCATATCATCAGATACATTTCAAAGAAATTTGAGAAAAGATCAAATACGAATCAAATCAAATACGGAATTATTCTATTTACATAAAAATCATTTTATTCCAAACTTTTCTAAACTATCAGCGCTAAATATTGGTTTGGACAAACCATATACTGTAGTTCGATTTGTTTCTTGGAATGCATATCATGACAAAGGTCAAAATGGAATTAAGCACGAATATCGCTTGGAACTTATTAAAAGATTGGAGAAACATTCCAGTGTTTACATTTCAAGTGAAGGTGAATTGCCAACAGAACTTAAACCTTATGAGTTGAACATTCCTCCATATTTAATGCACGATTTATTGAATTTTGCTGCTTTATACATCGGTGAAGGAGCTTCGATGGCCGCTGAAGCCGCATTAATGGGAACACCTTCGATTTTGGTCAATGACATTCAGTCAGGTAATGGTGAGGACCTTTTAAACCATGGAATTCTGCATGTATTTTCTTCTAATGAGGTGGCACAAAGAAAAGCAATTGATACAGCCGAAGAAATTTTGAAAAATCGCGAATCAAAACAAGAAATGAAAAATAGCTTGGAAGCCTATTTGAAGAATAAAATCGATGGGACCGCTTTTTTGGTATGGTTGATTGAAAATGGTTCAAAAGCAAAGTCGATTATGCTTCGGAATCCCGAATTTCAAAATAGATTCAAATGAAAGATTTTACATTGAACTCATATCGAGGCATCATTGAGGCGTTTCTGAAAAATGGCTATACTTTCCAAACCTTTGCCAATTTTTTAAAAAATCCAAAAGAAAAAAGTATTATTTTAAGACATGATGTGGATGCCAAACCAAATAACTCGCTGAAATTTGCGCAGATACAATATGAACTTGGAATTAGCGGCACATATTATTTTCGAGTCGTTCCTCAAAGTTTAGATATTGAAATTCTGAAAAGGATATCCAGTTTAAATCACGAAATTGGCTACCACTATGAAAATATGAGTTCTTGTGGTGGTGATTTGGAGAAAGGGATAATCGATTTCGAACTAAACTTGAAATTGTTTCGCGGTTATGCTCAAATAGAAACTATTTGCATGCACGGTAGTCCGATTAGTTCAATTGACAATAAAGAACTTTGGAAACATGTCAATTATAAAGAATATGAATTGATTGGCGAACCATATTTTGACATTGATTTTTCTCGAATCGCTTATTTAACAGATACAGGACGTTCATGGAATGGAGCAAAGTACAGTATGCGCGATTCTGTCGTTAAAAATTGGGCTAAAGAATTAAAAATCAATAATTCAGACGAGCTAATTCAAAGAATAAAATCTGGAAATTTCCCGAAACAAGCAATGTTGACATTTCATCCCCAGAGGTGGACAGACAATCAATTATCGTGGGCAAAAGAACTTGTTTTTCAAACAACTAAAAATAAGTTCAAATATATACTACGTAAAATACGGTCAACTTCTTAGTTGACTGTTTTCCAAATTACGTAATTCCGAGACTCCGACACTTTTCGGAAGTTATACATCTGAAGGATTTTTTTTAAATCCTTTTCACCTTTTTCTCCAAATACCTCCTCCTTAGTGTCTACAATCAAAAATTCATTTTCTTGGATTTCTGTATTAAGCTCTTTAAAAACTGCTTCTTCAGATACCACCTTATTTTTCAACCAAGCAGTACCTTCCAAAGGTGTTGTATTTGTGAGAAAATAAAAAAGGGGCTGATGTCCATATATGAAAACCTTTTTGGATTTTGGGGAATTCAGCTTGATCGCTTTCGTTAATGATTCAATATGATCTTTTCTTTCCTTTGTGGTATAAATACCATACATTCTCTTAATGTCAACAGGATAAACGCATGTTAAGCGGGAAGTAATTCCTTCCGTAACGTGATAAACACCTCCTATTCGGGCAACTAAAGCGATCCCTCCTAGCAAAACAAGCGTAATGATCATGATTGGTCGGGATTCCAATATGACTTTCCAAAAATCAAGTTTATTCTCTTTACTGAGAACAATAATTGCAGTCGGTAACAAAAGTACCATCCCATATGACATTTTTAGAAAAAGTCCGG
>JBILIY010000167.1:0-4265 GCA_044368815.1 Crocinitomicaceae bacterium | reverse complement strand
TCCATTTGTATAATTTTATCCAAACCACTGTATGTTGCTTCCAAATCGGTTCCCAAAACTACATCTCCTTTTTGAGATAAAATTTCTTTTACTTTGTTATCGGGGCATTCTCCATTCAACCCTTCAAAAGCTTTTTTAATAACCGTTTTTCCTTCCGTTAATCCAGGCTTCGTAACGAAAACAATTCGCTTGTCCGAAACAGCAAAAGCAACATCACCGCTTTCGTGCAAGTCAAAATCATCCGCTTTATCCATATCAAATCCTTTCTTTTGGATATTGGCCACCAAAGAATCTCTATTGGTAACTTCAGCGAAAGCATATACTGTTGGAACACCTTCCTTCAAATCGGTTGTTCCTTCCATCGCAAAATAAATAGGTTGATCCTTGCTTATTAATTTTTCAAAAACACCAACTTCTTTGGCCATTACACTTCCGAATTTCTCAATGGATTGATATTCTGCTTTGTCAAGAATGGATTTAACGTCAACATAACCAAAATAAGCTATTGTTGAATTACTTTCGATGAAAGCTGATACGTCTTCCGAAATGGTTCTATTTTTGTTTGAATTACACGAAAATAGAAGAAGTAATAAAAAAGGAGAAAAAAGTAACTTTTTCATTAAAAGATAATTAAGATTTTGATAAACGAAATTACAACTTATTTTATTTAGCTTATATAAAGGAATTGATTTCAAGCGATTATTTTTGCACAATGCACTATGTGGAACCGTTTTTTGGATGGAGAGGATATTACAATGCATCCGATGACCCTAAATCACCTTTTTACGGAAGGGAATATAGTGAATTTGAATTCAGTAATACGGTTTATGATTTCTACATTCACCCGCAATGGGATTCAATTGAATCACCTACACTTTATATTAAAATTCTTTTCGCCGACTATGACGAAATGTTTGCGATTATTGAATTAATCGGCGAATGGAACGACGCCATTGAAAATGATATCATGATTCTCAAACGAGACATAATAGAACCAATGATTGAGAATGGCATAAACAAGTTTATATTAATTGGTGAGAATGTTTTAAATTTCCACTATTCCGACGATTGTTATTATGAAGAATGGTTCGACGAAGTTGAGGATGGGTGGATCGCAATGGTTAATTTCCATGATCACGTCATTCGAGAATTTGAACGAATTAATATCGACTCTTATTTTGTGATGGGTGGCGAATTAGAAGAAATTGAATGGAGAACATATCGTCCGTTTCAGTTTTTTAAAAAAGTAAATGACTTGGTAATGAAACGATTAAACTAGTTCATATCAACCAATTTACCCGCACCGAATTCTTCCTTCCATATTTGAAGCGGATATCCATAATACCAAACATCGCCGATGGATTTCAATTGTGCTTTGAGAATACAACTATCAGTATTGAGTTTTGAAATTGTCGAGGAATTAGAAATAACTGAGATTGAATCTTGAACAATGAAATTCCTAGAATCAAAATAACCATTTCCAGACATCTCGGCTCTGAAGAAATTTGCGCTTCCTGAAAGTTTAATATCTCCCCATCCATGAGAATTAACAAGGTTCAACGCGTTTCCATTAAAATTGGTCAAGTCCATGGTTCCTCCGGCATCTTTTAACACAATACTCATTTGATTGAAATTCCAATTGTTTCGATTTGTCAAAAGTTCAGTTCCTTGATAAACTAAAGAGGTTAAACTAACAAAATGAATTTCAACAGTAATCTTTCCAGTCTTGTAGCGCAAAAATTTACATTTGTTTTCGTTTGAAACAATAAGTTCATCCCCATCAATAGTGCAATTGATAAATCCAACTAAGTTTTCGCCACCATCCACAACTAAATAATTTGCAGTATCTTGAATCATCACATAATTCAAATGCTCTTTTAAATATACCCTCGAAAAATCTCCTAGATTAATGATTCGTTTCGTATTGTCTCCACTTTTCTTTAAACAGGCTCTTTCATCTGGTTTTTTACATGAAAAAACTAAAATCAAAATAAATAGTAGAAAAGACGTTTTTTTCATCAGTCAAAAATGATTTTTGCTTGTCGCGTTTTTTGATAGTTGATTGTATAACCGAGCCCAAGCTCCATATAATCCGCTCTTGCAAAGTGAGTTTTCAACGTGAAATTGGCGATTAACCCATTCGAAAATTGGTATCGCATTCCAATTCGATGATAAACGGGATCTTCGGGTTTGTAATAATCTCGAACATACGCACCCATTCCGAAAACAAAATGAAAGTGATCTAGCGGAACCAAATAACCTGCGTATACACCAAGTTGAATCATTCGCAATTGTGTTTTGGGCACTAGGGGTTCGTAACCAAGGATTGCTTGTTTGGAAATGATATCCAAATCGAATTCGATTCCTGCCTTGTGATTAAAAAATCTTCTAGCGGAAAAACCTCCAGCATAAACCGGATACCTTCGTCCGCCAATCGGCATAATTTGTTTCATTGAAAATATTCCATAAACGCCGAACAACCATTTTTTTAATGGATAATCAAACTGGTGTGTTTCAATAATTGGCTTTTCTGAACTCAATCGCCTTGCGTAGCCTAATGAGACGTATGGTAAATTGATACCAAAATTAGGAACTTGAAAGGCCGCATTACTAAAGTGAGTCAAATCCATCCCAAGTGTTAAAGCATTTCGGTTGAAACGATAAATACTTTTAACACCCACACAAATCATGGCATCCACATGGGAACCAATTGCCATTCCTTTCGGATTTTCTATAGGATCGTAACGTTTATTTGTATATCCAAAGCCACTGCCCAATTTCCAATTAAATTCATAGTTTTTAAATTTGAACAAAGGAAATTCTGCAAATCCATATGCACCGACGTATCTTCCTAAAACTTCATTGTTGCCAACAGAACCAATGAACAATGTGGCGCCAATCGTTGGATGTTTATGCGCCTGATGCCACTTCTTGAAACCTTTCGTATGCTGATAATACGTAATTTCAACCGCTTTACCCAATTCAACTGGCAAATGCGCCATAATACCCTTATGAGCTGCTAAAAAACCAACTTTTTGACGAACTTCTATTCCATGCTCGTTAGTTGTTTGAGCCAAAAGATTAGTAAGAAATAAAACAAAAAATGTAATTATTCGAAGTTTCATCAATTAACAAAGTTAAACAAAGCAAATTAAGATATTACTATAAATTTGCATCGAAATGGATTCGCGACTTCAAGCTTTTGAAAGATTACTTAATGTTATGGATGATCTGCGTGCCAAATGTCCGTGGGATCAAAAACAAACGTTTGAGACCCTACGACCATTAACAATAGAGGAAACATACGAATTAGCCGACGCAATTACAACTAATGATCTGGAGGCGATTAAAGGAGAAGTTGGCGATTTATTTCTGCACTTAGTTTTTTACGCGAAACTTGGTGAAGAAACTGGCAATTTCAATGTCGCGGATATTCTAAACCAAATATGTGACAAGCTTATTCATCGTCATCCGCACATCTACGGTGATGTAACAGTTCAAAATGAAGAGGAGGTTAAAGCTAATTGGGAAAAATTGAAATTGAAGGAAGGAAAGAAATCTGTTTTGGAAGGAGTTCCTGTTTCACTTCCAGCCCTTGTAAAAGCAACTCGAATTCAGGAAAAAGTAAAGGGGATTGGTTTTGAATGGGATAATCCCGAAGATGTCTGGAAAAAAGTTGAAGAAGAGTTGGCTGAATTTAAAGCTGAAGTTGATTCCAAATCTGATAAAATTGAGGAGGAATTTGGGGATTTGCTTTTTTCATTGGTAAACTATTCGAGATTCATTGAAATTTCTCCAGAAAACGCTCTAGCAAAGACCAACACGAAATTCATAAATCGTTTTCGTTTAATGGAGGAATTGATCCAACAGGACTCATTGGATATTAAAGAAATGAATCTGCAGGAAATGGATATTTATTGGGAAAAAGCTAAAAAATTAATTAATAAAGATGACCGAACTAGAAATACAAATCCTTGAAACCATCATTCTTGGTGGAATTCTAATTATAATCAAGATTTTCACTCAAAAATCAATAAACAAGTTTCTTAGTAAATTTGATTTTGACCTAAAAAGAAAGAGAATAACACAACGTATTATAAATTTATTTCTAACGATTCTTGCTATAATTATTCTAGCTGGAATTTGGAATATAAAGAGAAGTGAATTGATGGTTTTTCTAACCTCCGTAATTACGGTTTTGGGTATCGCTTTTTTCGCTCAATGGTCTATATTATCGAACATTACATCGAGCTTAATCCTCTTTT
>JBILIY010000166.1:0-4270 GCA_044368815.1 Crocinitomicaceae bacterium | reverse complement strand
ACATTTAATTTTAAAAGTCTCGATTCTAGTTCATTTTTAGGAAGATTAGGCATATATGGGGTTTCCATTTTTTTCGTTCTTTCAGGACTTAGTATGGCAATTGTTTATAATAACTATTTCAAAAGCTTTAAGGATATTCTTTATTTCTATTACCGTCGAATAATGAGAATCGTCCCCTTGTTTTGGTTGACTTTTTTTTTAGTAATGCTTTTACATCAAAGAATAGAGCCGTTTAAAGAATGGATAGTGAATTTATTTTTTATTTTCGGTTTCGATGAAAACAAAACGACCATCATTCCAGGTGGATGGTCAATCGGGGTGGAAATTTATTTTTATCTCTTTACACCATTCATTCTAATGGCCTATTCATATAAGAAATGGATTGGAAGAATAATTATTACTTTTCTTCTTTTATATGGAATGCAATATGCGTTTATTGTTTTTAAAGATGTTAAGGTTCTAGGAGCTTTTTGGTACCATTATGTATCTCCAATGAATAACTTTTTCTTATTTGGAATTGGTATTTTGCTTTTTTACGAATTTAAAAACGTAAAGATTTCCAACGCTTTTTGTCTAATGGGAGTTATTATTTCTTGTCTGATTTTTATTTATTATCCTGTTACAGGAAATCAAGTTTACATTGTTAAAGAAATGAATCGCTTTATCTTTAGTTTTGCAGGTATATTGCTAGTTCTGATGTTCTTTTTAATGACCTATCAACCACCTCGTTGGATTGTTTATCCATTGCAAAAATTTGGGATAGCCACTTATGGAGTGTATTTACTTCATCATCTTGTTCAACAATTCTTGCATGATTATTGCCTCCTGACAAATCCTTATTTATTGATGATTTCAACGATAATTTTAAGTGTAATTATGGCCTTGTTTATTTACAAAAATTTTGAAATTCCATTTATTAAATTGGGAAAGAAAAAAATATTTGGAGATTAAGTTGATCAATTTGATCTGCTAGCCAACAGACTCAGATGAAACAAAGCATCACCACTCTCTTTTTCACTGATAGGTATGTTGTAATTACAGTTGCCAATTCCATTTAATAAACTGCAAAGAATTTTTCCCGATTCATTTTTTTTATCCTGATACATAAACTCAATGACCTTTTCAACATCATCGGCCTCAAGGGTTATCATTGGAAAACTTGAGGTAATCGTTTCCTCAATTTCAAGAAATTCCTCCTTTGAAATTCGATTTTGCTTCCAAGAAATGAAAGCTTCAGCGCACATTCCAAGTGCAACCGCATGTCCGTGAGAAATTGGAGTTTTATCTAGAAAATAACTTTCTAAAGCATGTCCTATTGTGTGTCCGAAATTTAAAATTTTACGCAAACCGCCTTCTTTGGGATCCAAATCAATTATCTCCGTTTTTATTTTAACTGAAGCGTGAATGACTTCCTCCTGAATTAATTCCTCCTCAGAATGAATCGTTTTTATTTGATTCCAAAGTTCTTTGTCTCTTATCAAAGCGTGTTTTAGCATTTCAGCGTAACCATTGAATATTTCCTCCGCCGGAAGCGTTTGAAGTAATTTGGTGTCAATATATATTTTCTGGGGATGACAAAACGTGCCAAGTTGGTTTTTATATTGATCTAAATCAATTCCGGTCTTCCCACCAATCGAAGCATCTACCATGCCAAGTAATGTTGTAGGAATATTGACGAAATTCATTCCGCGTTTAAAAATAGAAGCAATGAAACCACCCATATCTGTGACAACTCCACCGCCAACATTGATTACCAAATCCTTTCTACTGAATCCATATTCTGTAAAAGCTTGCCAAACTTGGAAACAAACCTCCATTACCTTGTTTTCCTCTCCTACGGGTAGCAAAATAATTTCAGCGCGTTCTAACTCTTGAAAAGAAGTTAAAAGGTATTCAAGGCAACAGTCGTGTGTGTTTTCATCAACCAATATGATTAGTTTATGGTCTCGATAAGTTTGAAGCAAGTCAACAAACGAACTTTTCTCAAGAGAACCAATTTCCACCGAATACCCTTGAGCATCAATTAATTTCATTATTTATAAAATTTTCTCAAAGTTAATTATTCTTTTCACTGTCTTTAAGTTCCAAAAAACAAATTAAATTTGACCATGATATCTTTTGAGAATACAGTAATCGCTTTTCAAAGCAAATCGAATAAAGACTTAAAAAGAGCTTATTGGTTATTTAAAATCATTGCTTCTCCAACATTTGTAAAATTTGGTAAAATAGCAACGAATTTTGCTTTGAAACTTCATTTACCAATTAATTCAATCGTAAAGGCAACCATTTTTCAGCAGTTTTGCGGAGGAGAGAGTATTGGAGAGTGTGATTCTGTTATCAAAAAAATGGGAGACTTTGGCGTCGGAACTATACTTGATTATTCTGTTGAGGGAAAAACCTCTGATGAGGATTTCGATCAAACAGTCGATATTATTATTAAAACGTTGGAACGAGGAAAGTCTGATAAAAACATTCCGTTTGGTGTATTTAAAGTCACAGGAATTGGTCGGTTCGACTTGTTGGAAAAAGCGAGTATGCGAGATTATCAATTCTCTGAAACTGAAAAAAAGGAAATCGAAATTATTGTTAATCGAATTGATCGAATTTGTAAGGCGGCTTATGAAGCAAATGTTCCTGTTTTCATCGATGCTGAAGAATCGTGGATTCAAGACGCAATTGATCAATGGTGTTTTGAAATGATGTTAAAATACAATAAGGAAAGAGCAATCGTTTTTAATACCATTCAAATGTATCGCCATGACCGTTTAGAATTTTTAAAGTCATGTTTGGAATTGGCTAAACAACATAATGTAAAATATGGCGTCAAATTGGTTCGAGGTGCCTACATGGAAAAAGAGCGAAATAGAGCAGAAAATATGGGTTATCCTTCACCAATTCAACCAGATAAAGCGTCTTCGGATCGTGATTACAATTTGGCTTTGGAGTTTATTGTTACGAATGCGGAATTTTTTGCGCTTTGCGCTGGTACCCATAATGAGGAAAGCTCACTTTACCTCACGCAACTATTAGAAAAGCATGATATTAAGGGCGATGATACTCGTTTTTTTGGAGCTCAACTTCTTGGGATGAGTGATCATATTTCTTATAATCTTGCAGCTTCCGGTTATAACGTAGCGAAGTATGTGCCATTTGGTCCAGTTCGTGAAGTTATGCCATATCTATTACGTAGAGCCGATGAAAACACATCGGTTGCGGGTCAAACGGGAAGAGAATTGAGTTTGATTATGCGGGAATTGAAGCGAAGGAAATTGTAATTCAGATGTCATTAAAAGGCACACTGAATGCGCATTAAAATGGTTTGACCGGTTCTGCCGAAGATATTTTCACTCGCTATTCCGACATTCCAATTTTTTATCTTCAAACTAGAATAAGTTCCGAAGCGATAGAATGTAAATCCGCCATAACTGGCATTTAACCCTACGTTTAATTTGACATCTTTACCAATCGAAAATCGATAATCTAAGCCTGCGAAAATTAAAGGATTGTATGCGGAACTAAGGAACATTCGAACTCCATAAAATTCTTGTAGCTTTCTCGGAGAATTGGGATCAACAAGTTTTGAAAACTGTAAAAAACCAGGAAGAAAGATGTTTCTTTTGACTTCAGTTTTCTCAACTCCAAGTGTGTCGAGAACGGAAAAATTAGAATCTAAAAATGATGCACCATTTAACAACTGATCGAATGTCAGTCCTGTGAAATTAAAAACCGTATCAGCCGAATATTGCTTCAGAGGCATTGATAAGGAAGCGAAACCAATATTTTTACCTAAAAATTGAAAATAGAGCGGATTGCCTTTTTTTGTCGAAACAGAAAATCTTAGATCTAAGTCTAATCCAACACCAAAGCCTTTCATAAATGAAGATCCGTTTGTTAAGTCAACTTTTCCATCATAGGTAATCGCCATAGAATCTAAGTTTTGGGATTGAAATATTTCTCCAGTTCGAATATTCGCCTCACTAAAACCAGATAAATTGAAAAGATTCAATGAGATAGATGATTTGGATTTTTTCTCTAACCAACCAAAACCAACTTTTTGAAAGGTGTAACTCGAGAATTTCGTCCCAGAAATGAATGCCGTATCACCTATGTAATCTTGATTTCCATAAAAAGTTAAATTGAATAAATCCTTTGAATATCTGGCACTTAAAAAAGAATAGTAACCTGCTTTAATTACAAATCCCCAGTTTGGATTTTTGAACAGCGAAACTGAGTAATTTCGATATTCAGTCTCTGCATTTAAATCTGAACC
>JBILIY010000165.1:0-4289 GCA_044368815.1 Crocinitomicaceae bacterium | reverse complement strand
AATTATAAGTCAAACGAATTCCCCATATTGTAACCAAGATTGACATCAATACCATGCGCTCATTCATTCCACCCAAAACGGTCATTTGCCATACATACCAAATCGGGACAATGCTCCATAGTTTATCAACCTGGGAATTATTTTTTGTTAACTCACCGACAATAAAACAGTAAGCGATTACCCCTCCCACCACATATGTCATTTGATTTAAAATCTCCCACTGCAATAACGTTGGATCAGTTCCGAAATTCAATGCGACGAATGGAACAACGATAACAGTAAAAATTAAAATTAAAATTGTAAACAGCATATTTTTATTTTTTATAACCTGATTTTAAACCATCAACTAGGAT
The DNA here is from genome assembly GCA_044368815.1 of Crocinitomicaceae bacterium. Taxonomy (GTDB): domain Bacteria; phylum Bacteroidota; class Bacteroidia; order Flavobacteriales_D; family Crocinitomicaceae; genus UBA952. Next base: position 3,936 of record JBILIY010000165.1, on the reverse strand, counting down.
AAATGTCCCTGATCCTTTAGCCACTAATTGACCTTTTTGATTTTCAATCTCTGCTTCAGCAAAGATTATTTTTCTTCCTTTTCGAATCATCTTAGATGTTGAAACGAGCTGATCGTTTTTTAAAACTGCTTCCAAAAAACTAACCTTCATCTCTAAAGTAGAAACAACACAAAAGTCTTTCTCAACCAAAGAAAGTGCTCCAACACCCATCGTAGCATCCAAAAGCGCAGACAAACATCCCCCATGGACAGCATTTGGTGATGCTAAATGTCCCTCAGAAATTTCAAGTTTGTAAACGACATTTCCAGGTTCAATTATTTCAAAATCCATTCCAATCAACCGACCAAAATGATTGCTTTCAATGTATTGTTCAATTAACGATTTCATTATTCTTTAACGAAACTAATTCCAGCTTCTGTCAAATTTTGATAAATGGATTGGTTTAAATCGAAAAGCACATCATTATATTCGTTATGATTTACCCAAACTCGAATTGTAAAATTCAGACCTGTAGTATTCAACTCTTGTAAAGCTATTTTATAATTTGGAGCTTTAAGTATTCTCGAATCAGTATTAATCGATTTTTCAATCAATTCAAACACTTTTTTGATATCACTACCATAATTTACTGGTAACGAAATATCCAATCTTCGATTTTTTTCGCGCGTGATGTTAACAATACTTCCATTTGCCACAGGTCCGTTTGGAAGAATTATTACTTTATTGTCTGGAGCATACAAGTAAGTATTGAAAATTTGAATTTCCTTTACCGTACCTTGCTGACCCTGAGCATTGATCGTATCTCCTACCCTAAATGGCTTAAGTACCAAAATCATAATTCCACCTGCAAAATTCGAAAGCGTACCAGAAAAGGCCATACCTACTGCAAGTCCTGCAGCACCTAATACGGTAATAAAAGAGGTCATTTGAATTCCCAGTTGAGTAATTGCCGTAATAACAACCATTATTTTAGATGCCAAGGAAATAAAGCTTCCTAAAAACGTTACTAATCCGGCATCGACTTTACTTTTCAGCATCGCCTTCTTAACCAATTTTGAAAGAATGTTGGCAAGCCAAAATCCAATGACTAAAATTAAAATTGCCATCAAAAGATTGGTTCCTGCATTAATCAACCAATGATTAATTTCTTTGTAATTTATCCCAAAAATTGAATTTTCATTTAACATAATTTGAATCTTGCGAAATGCAAAAATAAGGATAGTATTTTTCAAACATCTCACTTATCTTTGAATATGTTTTTCTTTTTATCAAAAGTTCTAGCGTTTATTCTTTCACCATTTCTTTGGTTTATAATCAGCTTGTTATTTTTCTTTTTTCTAAAAAATGAAGTTTGGAAAAATCGATTCAAATATTCTACTATCTTTCTTTTAGTCTTCTTTACGAGTGGATTCCCAATTGGATTTTTAATGAGGAACTGGGAAATACCTGGAAAAAAAATTGAAGAAACATCTCATTATGATATCGGCATCGTTCTATCGGGCATGTTTGAATATAACCGTGATTTGGATGCTCTTTCTGTTCGGAGGGGAGCAGATCGAATTTGGCAGGCTATTTCCCTCTACAAAGCGAAGAAAATTCGGAAAATACTGATTAGCGGCGATAGTGGATTTGTGGTGAGAAGTGGTTTACATGAGTCAGATCAAACAAAGGAAATTTTAGTCGCTTGGGGAATACCGGAGGAGGATATCCTAATTGAAAATAAATCGCAAAACACCCATGAAAATGCCGTTAATACGACCAAACTTTTAAATAAAAAATACTCCAAAAAAAGTTTTCTGCTCATTACAAGCGCCTTGCATATGAAGCGTGCATCTGCTTGTTTCCGCAAAGAAGGTTTAAATTTTAACGTTTTTACAACAGATCATTATACGAAAGTCCAGAAAGGTGAATTTACGCCTGATCAATTACTGCCGAGTATAAATTCATTTGTACTTTGGGAAGCCTATTTAAAGGAGGTAACAGGATACGTAGTTTATTCTTTTCAAGGATACTTATGATTCATTTTGAAAAAATCGATTTGAATGACGGCGGTTTAATTTACTTTCCGAGGTTTTTCAATGAAGATGATGCGAATTGCTATTTCAATGAGCTCTTAACTAAAATTGATTTCAAGCAAAATGAAGTTACGATTTTCGGAAAAGTCTTTTTGACGCCTCGTTTGGAATCCTTTCATTCAATAGAAAATAGATTTTATACTTACTCAGGTAATAAATTACCTTCCAAGGCATTTGATTTTACATTGGAAAACATACTTGAAAAAGTAGAACTAGCGACTAATTCCAAATTTAACTGTGTTTTAATCAATCTATATCGAGATGGCTGCGACGGCAATGGTTGGCACGCCGATAATGAAAAAGAACTGGGGCCAAATCCCGTCATCGCCTCTCTTAGTTTTGGTACAACGAGACGATTTGACCTTAGAAACAAAATCACTAAAGAAAAATTTTCAATTGACCTTAATTCGGGAGATTTACTTTGGATGGATGATCGAATTCAAAACAACTATAAACATCAGATTGCAAAGACGAAAAAGGTAATTGAACCTCGAATCAACTTGACTTTTCGTTACATTTATTGATTTGAAGATAATTTTTTTCATTCAAATTCACGATTAAATTAACTTTGTTAAATGCAGCACGACAAATTTATGCGTCGATGTCTTCAACTGGCATCAAATGGAAGTGGTTTTGTCGCTCCCAATCCCATGGTAGGTTGTGTAATCGTATTTAATAACCAAGTAATTGGAGAGGGATACCACAAGCATTTCGGTGGACCTCATGCAGAAGTAAATGCTTTCGCTCGAGTGGAACAAAAAGAACTACTTTCAGAGGCAACAGTATATGTTTCACTAGAACCTTGTTCACATCAGGGAAAAACTCCCCCTTGCACAGACTTGCTAGTCTCATATAACGTAAAACGAGTAGTAATTGGTTGTAGGGACTCGAATCCTGTAGTAAGTGGAAAAGGAATTGAACGATTAAAAAGAGCTGGTATTGAGGTAATTGAAGGGGTTTTAGAAGAAGAATGTAGGAAGCTTAATAAACGTTTTTTCACCTTCCACGAGCGACGAAGACCATATGTTGTATTAAAGTGGGCACAAACGTTAGATGGATTTATCGACCGAGTTCGAAATGAAGAGAAAAAAGGCATCAATTGGGTATCGTCAGAATTGACAAAAACGCTCGTTCATAAATGGCGAAGTGAGGAGCAGAGTATTTTGGTGGGGAGAAATACCATTATCAACGACAACCCATCCTTGACTGTTCGAGAATATGATGGACAAAATCCCATACGGATCGTAATTGATAGCCAACTGCAAATAAGCCAAGATTTGAATATTTACTCAAATGAAGCCCCTACTCTAGTTTTCAATCGCATAAAAAATGAAAAAAAAGAAAATGTGGAGTGGATTAAAATTCCAGAAACCAGTACTTCCTATATTCTAGAAGAGCTTTACAAACGTGATATTTCATCCGTTTTTGTTGAAGGAGGAAGTCGAACGCTACAATATTTCATTATCGACAATGTTTGGGATGAAGCACGAGTAATTGTTGGCAACACGAAATTTAGCGACGGCGTAAAAGCACCAATAATCAATAAAATTCCATCAGATTCTTTCAAATTTGGGGAAGATCGCGTTTATATTTATTTCAGAAAATGATCGAATTAATTTTAGCAATACTTTTCTCGAGCGTCATTTTCGCGATATTCAAACTATTTGTTCGCTTTCAAATAGATACCTTTCAAGCAATTGTCTTCAACTATTTCACAGCCGCGATCTGTGGATTCGGATTATATTGGAAAACTTGGGATTCGAATAATCTGAATGAATTGTCCTGGCTTCCTTTTACGCTCGTTAGTGGTTTACTATTCATTTCGCTGTTTGTAATTCTCGGACTCAGTTCCCAACGAACT
>JBILIY010000164.1:0-4291 GCA_044368815.1 Crocinitomicaceae bacterium | reverse complement strand
CTTACATTATACGCATTTTCAACAGAAAACTGGAGTCGCCCAAAAGACGAAGTAGATGGTCTAATGGATTTATTAGTTCAATCTATTACGAATGAAATGGATGAGCTCAATGAAAACGGCGTTCGATTGTTGGCGATTGGCGATATTGATGGACTTCCTGAAAAATGCGCTCAAAGTTTAAAACAAGCGATAAAAGAAACTGCTAAAAACAATGATATTTCATTAATTCTAGCACTTAACTACAGTGCAAAATGGGAAATAAAAAAAGCCATTAAATCAATCGCGTCAGACATTCAATCGAATCTGATTGATACTGATCAAATTTCAGATGATTTAATTTCAAGCTATTTGGCAACGAAAGGCATCCCTGATCCAGAGCTATTGATTAGAACGAGTGGTGAGCATCGAGTAAGTAATTTTCTGCTATGGCAAATTGCCTACTCTGAATTTTATTTCACAGATGTCCATTGGCCCGATTTCAGGAGAGATCAGTTTATTCAAGCGATAATTGATTACCAAGGTAGAGAACGGCGTTTTGGAAAAGTTTCCGAACAAATAATTGCTGATTGATGAAGAAAATACTTTCATTTTTAATTATTTTTTCTTCGTTCTTTGCTCAAGGACAAAATGATCCTACTTCACTGGGAGGCACTGATTTTTCCTATCAAAACCCGAAGCAATACGAAATAGGTCCAATTCGTGTAGAGGGCGCGGAAAACTTTGATCACCAAGCAATCAAGTTAATTGCCGGCTTAAGACAAGGACAAAAAATCACACTTCCTGGTGAACAAATTAATAAGGCAATAAAGAGTCTTTGGGCTGAAGGATTATTTTCAAACATCTCAATCTACGCGGAAAAAGAAATTGCGGGAGTAGTTTACTTGGTAATAGATTTATCGACCCGCCCGAAACTATCAAAATTCAAATTCAAAGGAGTTACCAAAAGAGATGCCGATAAAATACGAGAAGAAATAACTTTATTCGCGGGAAAAACCATTTCGGAAAATCTTGTGTTTCAAACGAAAAGCAAAATAAAAGGTTATTATCGCGATAAAGGGTTTTACAATGTAAAAGTCAACATTTCGCAAATCAAAGACACATTAATCAATAATTCTGAGATTTTCTTGATCGATATTTCCAAAGGACAACGAATTGGGATCAAGGAAATAGCCATTTCAGGAAACACTGAAGTTCCGACTTGGAAATTAAAATTGGCGATGAAGGATACCAAACAAAAATCCGTATTGCGAATTTTCAAGCGTTCCAAATATACTGAATCAAGCTATCAAACAGATAAATTAGCCTTACTTGGGAAATTCAATGCCGTTGGGTTAAGAGACGCGTCTATCATTCAAGACACGGTTTACGCATTAGATGACAAAAATTTAAAAATCGAAATAAAAATTGAGGAAGGAAATAAATACTATTTCGGTGATGTAGAGTGGATTGGAAACTCTAAATATCGTTCTAGTTTTCTGGATACCGTCTTAGGAATTAAAAAAGGAGATATATACAATAAAACCTTATTTGATGGACGCCTTTTCGGTAATGGTGATGGGCGAGACATTAGCGCACTTTACATGGATAAAGGATATCTATTTTTCCAATTAATTCCAGTAGAAACTAATGTGACAAACAATCACATCAATCATCAAATTAGAATTATTGAAGGAAAAGAAGCTCGAATTGGATCCATTACGATCAAAGGGAATACAAAAACCAATGATCGCGTTATTTTGCGTGAAATTCGAACAAAGCCAGGTGATTTATTCAGCAAGGAAGCCATTATGAGAACCCAGCGGGAATTAGCTCAATTGGGATTCTTCAATGAACAAGCATTTCAAGTAAATCCTATGCCAAACCCAGCAAAAGGAACGGTTGACATAGAATATGTTGTAGAAGAAAAATCATCAGATCAAATTGAACTTTCTGGAGGTTATGGAGGCGCAGGTCCATCCACGGGAGCAAGAATTATTGGAACAGTTGGTTTAACGTTCAACAATTTTTCGACGAGAAATTTCTTCAAAAAAGAATCTTGGTCTCCTCTCCCAGGGGGCGACGGACAACGTTTGTCGATTAGAGCTCAATCTAATGGAAGGTTTTATCAAGGATATAACTTTTCTTTTACAGAACCGTGGTTAGGTGGAAAGAAACCAAATTCCCTTTCGGTTTGGCTTTCAAATACATCTGTATCCACAAATGGCTATTTGCGATCAAATGAAAATTATAATGGTGTTTCCATTACAGGTGTAGGAGTTGGTTTAGGTCGAAGAAAAAAATGGCCCGATGATTATTTCACGGCTTATTACGACCTTAGCTACCAATATTACGATGTCGTGAATTATCCTTTCTTTCCACTTTTCCCAAAAGGCTATGCGAATGACATTGCTTTAAAGTATGTTTTACAACGTAGTTCAGTTAGCGCACCTATATTTCCTCAAAGTGGATCTAATTTCACGTTTACAGCCAAAGCTACTCTTCCATATTCCTATTTTAATCCAGAAGCAGATTATGCTTCAATGAGTGAAAAAGATCGCTACCGATTTTTAGAATATTATCGCTTTAAGTTCACAGGAGAGTGGTTCGTCCCTCTATCTCCTGATAAAAAATTGATTTTAATGCCTCGTTTCGGATTTGGTTATATCGGGTCCTACAACAAATCGAGGGGAATTACACCATTTGATCGTTATGTTATGGGGGGTAGCGGATTGACGGGTGCTCAACAATTCGGTGGACGAGAGATTATCGCTTTGAGGGGTTACGAAGATCAACAAGTTTCTTCAAATGGAGGAGATCCCATTGTTGCAAAATACACTTTGGAACTTCGATATCCAATTTCATTAAACCCTTCAGCAACATTTTTTGCTTTAACATTTTTAGAGGCTGGCAATACGTATCCTTCCTTTGATAAATTCAACCCATTCAATGTTAAAAGAGCTGCTGGAGTCGGTATTCGTGTATTCCTTCCAATGTTCGGAATGCTTGGGCTTGACTATGGATTGGGCTTCGATCATTTGGATAATTGGTCAACAGGTTTCGGAAAAGCATCAGATCAATCCATTGATACGAAAGGATTTTATCCAAAGCTAAGTTTTACAATAGGTATGAACTTGGGCGAGCTGTAAACAATTATATGACAATAAATCCTTATATTCGCCGTTCTTTAACGAGCAAAGATCAATTATGTTAAAACGTTTATTTGTTTGTTTATTATTTTTTGGCACGTACTTTGCCAACGCCCAATCATATGCATTCATTGATTCGGATTACATTCTTAAAAATGTTCCCGAATATACAGAAGCAAAAGAAAAATTGGATAAAATAGCTGAGCGATGGACAAAAGAAATTGAAGATCGCTACGCAGTTGTTAAGACTAAAAAAGACAATTACCAGCGAGAAGAAGTTCTTCTTCCTAAAGAGGAAAAGGAAAAAAGAAAACAAGAGATTGAAAAATTGGAGAAAGAAGCCGTTGAATTACAAACAATGCATTTTGGTTCCAATGGCGACTATTTTCAAAAGCGTCAAGAGCTGATCAAGCCAATTCAAGATCGTGTTTTTACAGCCATGAAAAAATTAGCAAAGAAAGAAGGTTATGCCTTTGTTTTTGATAAAGCAAATCAAAGTAACTTGATTTATGCAGATAAAGAGTATGATATCAGTGATGATGTACTCGAAGAAATGGGAATAAATAAATAAATTAAATAAATAGAAAATGAAACAAATATTAGTTGCTCTTGCAGTCGTAATTTCGTCAATCGGTTTTGCTCAAACCAAAATTGGACATGTTAATTCACAAAAACTACTTGATACACTTCCTTCTCGTAAACTAGCTATTAAAAAGTTAGAGGACAGACAGAAAGAAGGTATGCAGGAATTAGAGGAAATGCAGAAATCTTTCGAACAGGCATATAGAAAACATCAAGAAACGAAAAAAGATAAGACGCCAATGCTTATTGAAATCGATGAATCAAACTTGATGAAAAAGCAACAAGCTATTGAAATGAGACAACAATCACTTGAACAAGAAATTCAAGCCTACAACGAAGAATTGAACAAACCAATCTTAGAACGAATTCAGAAATCCATTGAAATCGTCGCGGACCGTAAAAAATTAAATTATGTGATGGACGAGTCGGTTACACTTTACTTTAAAGGTGGAATTGATTGCACCGCAGAGGTTATGGTAGAAATGCTTCGCCTTGATGCGGAAGCTCTGAAAAAATAAGATTTAACATTAAGTTGAAAAAGGCAATTTTAGGATTGCCTTTTTTTATTTAGTTTTACCCCATGT
>JBILIY010000163.1:0-4300 GCA_044368815.1 Crocinitomicaceae bacterium | reverse complement strand
TTTCCATCTTGTGAATCATACGGTGCCTATTCCATGTGTTATTTACCGAAGAAGTCATCGAATTACGAAAAAGATTCCAAAAGAATTGTCGTAGTTGGTGGCGACTATACAAAACCTGATGAATCAAAAAACACGTGTTTCTATTCATTAAATGGAGGGAAATCTTGGAAGAAACCGAAAAAATCCCCGAGTGGCTATCGTTCATGCGTGATTGTATCGAATGAGGTGTTGTATTGTTGCGGAACAAACGGAATCGATTATTCAACCGACTTTGGAAAAACCTGGAAATCACTTTCCAATGAAAATTGCTTTACCCTCGCGGCTAATGAAACTTCGATTTTAGCGACGACAACGAATGGAAGAATTTTGGTTTTTGAAAAGGTAAATTATTGATAATAAAAGATTACAATTTTCAATGAAAAAATTACCTTTGTTTATTAAGCCAAATCCGCATTAGAAATTGAGTACACGGACAAATTTCCTAAACAATCTTGCTTCAAAACAAATTGATTACAACCTTGGTGCTGGAGTTCCTCCAATGAATTTATATCCTGAATTCAACCCTGGAACCTTATTCGCTGAAGAAAAAATACCTTTTAACAGCAAGTTTATCAATTATCACGAAACACGAGGATTCATTAATAAGGAAGCAAGTATCTTCTTTCAAAAAAATGAAAACGTGCAAATCGACCCAACTAATATTTTAATTACGAATGGAGTTCAGGAAGCTATTTCACTCGCAATTTCATGTTTCAAGGATAAAACATTGGCATGCATTGAACCTTCCTATCCTGGTTTTGAAGATGCCGCGAAAATTTTTGGCTGTAAAATAATTAAATTTCAAGAATCAACTTGGCTTGAAGAACTTGAAAATTTACCTTCAGGAAGTTTGTTTTATCTTTCAGCAGATTTTTCAAATCCAACTGGTTATAGCCTGAATCTGGAGGAGCGGAAAAAGTTAATAGAACTCGCAGTAAAAAAGAACTTCTACATTTTTGATGACGCGACATACAGGCCATTCAATTTGGATGATCCACACCCATCTCTTGTTTCGTTGAATTCTGAGAAAGTTATTCACGCAATGTCTTTTTCTAAAATAGTGGCTCCAGGACTTCGAACAGGATTTATCGCTGTTCCCAATGGGTTAATTAATGATTTCGTTTCTGCAAAATCAAATCTCAGTTTAAATAATTCGGGTATTACTCAAAAAATCGTTTCGGAATGGTTAGAAATTAATGACTACGACCTAACAAATCATTTATCTAATGCAAAAGAAAGATTAAAAAGAAATCGAACGATTTTAAACTTGCACGAGATTGATTATAATGGAGGTTTTTTTTGCACAATAAAGTCAAACAAATCAATTAATTACGAATTTTGTGAAAGATTATTATTGAATGAGAATATTGGCGTAATTCCGATGATGCTTTTTTCTGAAAATTCGAGATACCAGAATCAAATGCGAATTTGTGTGGCGAATATTGATGATGAAGATTTGAATAACGTTTTACGAAGAATTAAGAATTTCGAAGCTTGAACGAATGAATATTAAAGGAGTCTTATTTGTTGAAATTTATGTTGGTATGGCCAAGATGGTGGCTTGGTGGCACCAAATTGCTTTGGGATTTACCTTGAAAGGTATTAAGGAGAAAAAAGGTCAACACGGACTTGAAATTACCTATTGGCTGCAACACGGAGATGTAAATATCCTTATTACATCGGCACTTGAACCCGCAGCACATGATGTAGTTTCCTTTGTAGACAGACATGGTAATTCAATTAAACGCTTTGGAATTGAAGTCGATTCAATCGAGGAAACCGAGCAGTTATTAAAAAATAATGCCGCTATCATTTCATCTGGTAAAATAAATGAAAAGTTTGATGAGGAATCAAGTTCTTTTATCAGTATAAAATTATTTGACGATAACGAGTTGACATTCGTAGAACGAAAAAATACTGACGGTCCTTTTGCTGGATTTAAAAGAACAAACAACATTTCAGGAGAACAATTTCTAAATCGAATTGATCATTTGGCATCAGTTGTGCGAATAAACGAGGCGGATTTTTGGAATAATTACTTAACTCGTATATTAAACCTAAATCTCATTCAAACCATCGGTGAAGAGTTTTTTGCCAATTTGCTCTCAGGAATGAAGATGCATGTTTTAAGTTCTCCAAGCAATTCTTTTAACAAAGTTATAGTTGAGCCTCTTCCTGAAAAAGAAAAGAAATCACAAGTTGATATTTTCTTAAGTAATCATTTCGGTAACGGAATTCAACACCTTGCTTTTGAAGTAGATGACCTGATTTCTACAGTTGAAAAACTTAAAGGAAATGGTGTAAACTTTACGCCTGTTCCAGCCAAATATTACGAAGATCTAAAAATAGAAGCGCCAGAACTTCCAATCGAAATGCTTCGGAAAGCTAATATTTTATGCGAGAAGGAGGATGATAAAATCTTGCTTCAAGTGTTTACCGAGCCAATTGGTGATCGCCCTACCCTATTTTATGAGTTTATTCAACGAATAAATGATTACCAAGGGTTTGGAGCGACCAACGTCAAACAACTTTTCAAATCCTTGGAATTACATCTGAGCAATGATTGAAATTAAAGATCATTCTGGACTTTCAGGAACACCATTATCTGTTTTTTCACCCAAAAATGCTGAAGCACTTATTTCATTTCTAAAAACGAATACGAAGTCTAAATTTCGAATTGGAGCTGGATTGAGTGGAGTAAGCGGAGCTGCTGTACCAAAGAGTGATGAAATTTTCATTGATTTTTCCAATTATAAATCGTTGGAATGGATTGATAAGCGAGTGGGAATTTTTTCAGCTTCTGCAGGAAATACAATGAAAGAAATTAATGATTTTGTAGAATCTGAAGGATGGAGTTTTCCTGTAATGCCTGGTAGTTGGAAAATGGCTACCCTTGGCGGAATGATTTCCTTTAACGGTGGTGGACCCTATTCGTTGAAGTACGGGAAGATCGGTTCATTTGTCAAAGAACTTGAGATAATTACAACCACTGGTTCGATATGTAAATTTGGATCAGAATGCAACAAAATTTCTGAAGGTCCTGACTTCACGAAACTTTTCATTGGTTCGGAAGGCACGTTGGGATTTATCAGTAAAGCGTCCTTATCCTGTGTTCGATTGTGTGAAATTGAATTGTTTCGAATTTCACATCCTTCGTTTTATGAACTCACAAGTGCAATTTCCGATTTCCTAATCTACGATCCAATCTACCTTGAAATGGCTGAACCAGATGCGCTTCAATTTAGTTCAAAAGTGAATGAATCAGTTATATGGCTTGGGGTTGAGAAAGGAACGGAAATCGATTATGAAGGACACACGAAATTAAAAATTGAGTTTAGAAAAAATAAAGAAATTTCCGAACGATTTGACATTGGATTCAAACTTCAAGAACACAAAAAGTTTATTGATTTAGATATTAGTTTTCCCATAAGAAACACTGCAAATTTGCTTTCCGAATTGAAGAATCTTTTAAATGAGTATTCATTTGAATCTGCTTTTTTTGGTCATGCTGGTGATGGAAATTGGCACATCCATGTATTTTACGATGGTTCAAATCCAATTCCTGAAGAAGTAATTGAACAGTTCGATGTAGTTCTTTTAAAATATAAAGGACACATTAGTGGTGAACATGGAATTGGAGAAATTCATAAAAAACGCTTCATTAAAACAATGGATGATTTTCATAAGGAACTATACAAGACTATAAAATCGCATCTTGACCCTCATTTTCAACTTCCTTCACTTTTTTAAATGAACTATTTCCTTCTGATTGAGCATGATCATATTTCCAAATTTGAAATTGAAGATTTAATGCCATTTACCGATTCCTGGTGTGAAAAATTGTCAGATTTAACTCGGAAAAAAGAAAGTTTACTTGCGCGATGTTTAGTGAATAAACTTTGTAAAAAACTTGAATTAGGTTCCATTCACGAATGCGGATTTAAAAAAGACTCAAAAGGGCGACCCTATTTATCTAATCATACTAATTTGTTTCTTTCCATCACGCACTGTCAAGGTTTTGTTTTCGTTACAGCATCAAATTCTCCAGTTGGAATTGACTTTGAAAAAATTGATCCAATTTCCAGTGAAGATTTAAAAATTGCATTCAACGAACTCGATTGGAAAACCGTTTCAGCTGATATAAATTCATTGTTCAAATACTTTTCCCTAAAGGAATCTTATTCAAAAATGATTGGCATGGGTTTTACGACAGAACCTGCTGAAATTCAATTAGTAGATATAGAAAAGAATAGCTATCATT
>JBILIY010000162.1:0-4302 GCA_044368815.1 Crocinitomicaceae bacterium | reverse complement strand
GATGGGTTTGATTTTTCAGAAGCAGAAGTTCCATTGAATGAACGACCTGAAATTGATCGCTGGGTGCTTTCCAAACTGAATTCCTTGATCGAAGAAGTTGATTTAGCCTACTCAGAATACGAACCAACACGCGCAGGACGTGCCATCCAAGATTTTGTAACAGAACAGCTTTCGAATTGGTACGTTCGTTTGTGTCGTCGTAGGTACTGGAAAAATGACGATCCGAAAGATAAATTGTGTGCGTATCAAACACTTTATTCTTGTTTAGAAACAGTTGCATTGCTTGCTTCTCCGATTGCTCCTTTTTATATGGATCAATTGTTCTTGGACTTGAATCAAGTTAGTGCGAAACACGCTATTTCGTCTGTGCATTTAGCAGATTTTCCGAAAGTGAACACAGCATGGATTGATAAAAAATTAGAGAATCAAATGGAATTAGCTCAGCAAGCTTGTTCCCTGGTTCTTGGATTGCGTAAAAAACAAAACATTCGCGTTCGTCAGCCGCTTCAAAAAATCATGATTCCGGTATTGAATAAAGAAATTGCCGAAAACCTATTGCACGTTAAAGACCTTATTCTTTCGGAGATCAACGTGAAAGAATTGGAATTACTTGATGAAAACGCTGGGATTTTAGTAAAAAGCATCAAACCAAACTTTAAAACCATTGGTCCGAAATACGGAAAACAAATGAAAGCGATTTCTGAATTGGTGAAAGGTTTTGGCCAAGACGACATTGCTGAAATTGAAAAAAATAATGGTTGGTCCGGAACTATTGAAGGTGCTGAAATAAATTTAGATTTAAGTGACTTTGAAATCAATGCACAAGATATACCAGGTTGGTTGGTTGCAAGCGAAAGCGGATTAACAATTGCCTTGGATATTACCATTTCACCTGAATTAAAGTCTGAAGGAATTGCACGAGAAATCGTTAATCGTGTTCAAAATTTGCGGAAAGACAGCGGTTTTGATGTTGTCGATCGCATTTTGATCCAAGTGGAAACAACTTCTCAAATTCAAGCTGCCATTGAAGCAAACAAAGGATATATCTGTGACGAGGTTTTGGCAAATGACATCTTATTCACCCAACTCAATAGCGGTGCTTTTGTTACTGAAATTGAAGCGACAGAGGACACGAAACTGGAATTGACAAAGCTCTAATTAATTTTTTGTATTTTTAGTTACTTCAATTCGTGAGGTTTAGCACCCAATAGCGTTGAGCTTTAGGGAATTTGTAAGGGTTATAAGTGAGTTAGCGTTCATTACTAATCGAAAAAACAATATATTTGAAAGTCAATTATTTGGATTTAATTAGGTGTTTTTATTATTCCGCAAATGAAAAAAAACAATTCTAAACCAATAGCACTGCTGGGAATGGCACTGCTATTTACCATGGTACTTCAAGCTCAGAGCATTCATTTTAATTACACCGATGGCACAAATAATTCGTACAGCTTAGTAGATGTGCGCAAAATCACATTTGATTCAGATCTGATGAATCTCCATTTGTGGGATGGCACTGTTTACGCTTGGAATGTAAGTACTATTGGAGATTACCAGTATAACGAATCGACCTTGAATACTCAAGAAATACTTAATAATGTTAACGCTTGGAATGTCTGCGTTTTTCCAAATCCATTAAACGGAACGATGCATTTGCAATATACGCTTCCAAAAAAAGATGCGATTGTCATTTCTTTGTATGATTTACAGGGTAATCTGATTTTTGAGGAGAACATAGGTGATCAATTAGCTGGTGAACAGCATGTAACATTTAACACGAGTTCTATCCTTAAGGGCTCCTACATATGTCGCATCATAGGACAACACCATTCAATCAGCAAAAACATTATTAAATTTTAAAGCATATGAAAGCAATTATACTCGTATTCTCGCTTATACTTATAAGTAAGTTCGGTTTGAATTCGCAAACAGTTATGAATATTTATCAGAACGATGGCACTGTATTGCAAATTCCTTTGAACAACATTGATAGCATCACCTACACCATCACCAACCCTGGAAATTTAGCTACTATTAATACATTGCCAATTGGCAATATAACAGGCACTGCTGCAAATTCTGGGGGTGACATTACTAGCAATGGAGGCACGCCTATTACGCAACGAGGAATTGTGTGGAGCACTTCCCCGAACCCAACAACTGCGAATAACTCAACAACCAATGGAAGCGGTACAGGAAATTTTATAAGCAACCTAACTAGTTTAACTGCAAGCACCACATACTACGTGCGTGCTTATGCTACAAACAGTGCAGGAACAGCATATGGGAATGAGTTGAGTTTTACAACAACTTTAGTTGGAGGAGGTATTGTAACGAACCCTGGAGCAGGTGTTACATTTGATGGTTATACATATCCAAGTATAATTTTGGGCAATGGCCAAGAATGGTTGGCAGAAAACCTGAGAACAACGGTTTACGCCAATGGGGATACAATCCCAAATGTAACAGACCAAACACAATGGGGGGATTTATATACAGGAGCATGGTTGTATTATAACAATGATAACCAATACGAAAACCCTTATGGAAAGCTTTACAACTGGTTCACTGTAAATGACTCGCGTAATCTTTGCCCAACGAACTGGCACGTGCCTTCAGATGCTGAATGGACGATGCTAAGCGACTATCTAGGAGGTGAATCAGTTGCTGGCAGTAAAATGAAAAGCACTGGAACACAATACTGGTTAAGCCCGAATACAGATGCTACTAACGAAAGCGGTTTTTCAGGTCTTCCCGGCGGCGTAGTTGACACAGGTGGCCCATACGGGTTTGGCAACAACGGTTACTGGTGGAGCGCTACTGAATACACTGCAGGCGATGCCTACGGCCGCGTCCTTTATTCCAGTAATGGTAGTATTTTCAAGGATGGCTTCAATAAGTGGCCTGGATGTTCTGTCCGTTGCCTCAAAGATTAGACTTTATTAGATAGTTTTCAGCAAAGAGGTCGATTTTTTTTAAACCTGGCAAGTATTTAAGTTCTTGTAAGTTTTTCTATTGAATAAACAATTGAGAAGATTGAACGAAACGCTAACAGCAAGCAAGCACCTGCCCAGATTTTGCTTCGATGAAACAAAAGTTTTATCAGAAGTTAGGTTTTAACTTCGAAGAAATGATCTTGTGAAAAGGGGGGGCGCTAGCCTGCTTGCAAAACGTGAGCAACCAATATCACTCCCAAAGCACTCCCTAAAATAAATTTGCATATGGTGCGTTATTGGTGTATATTTACACCAAAATACTGGCATTATGAGAAGACAAAGCATTTCATTTACTGAGCCAAATGATGAATGGCTTAAAAGTCAAATTGACAACAAAGAATATTCAAGCAAGAGTGAATTGGTTAATGATCTAATTCGTCAGGCTAGAAATCAACAACAACAAATTGACTTAATTCGCCTAAAGTTAGAGCGAGCTGAAAAATATGGATTTACAACTGATTCAAAATCTGAAATTCTTAAGCAATCAAAAAAGTTGCTCAATGGTTAAATACAAATTGAGCAATGTGGCCAAGGAAGATTTGATTCGCATTCATCACTATGGCGTCAAACAATTTGGAATAAAACAAGCTGACAAGTATTTTGAATCATTCTTTGTGCACTTTGATATTATTGCGGAAAATCCCCAATCATTTGAGGCTGTTGATTTCATTAAACCTGGATATAGACGCTGTATTTGTGGTGTCGATAGTATATTCTACAAAACGAATGAAGATGTCGTAGAAATTATGGCAATCATTGGACGGCAAGATATCAATCAGTTGATATAGGTTTAAACGGTTGCTAACAAACGTCCAGGGCAGACTGAATCATGGTCACATAATAAGAACAATGGAAAACAAAACGATCTTGAATCGCAAATAATATTAACTTTAAAAATCGGCTTCTTGCAAGTTTAAACCACAACAAAACGGAGGAAGCCGAAAATCCATAAGAGTAGGAACTAAATTTAAAAATAACAAAATGAAAAAATTATTGGTATTAGCAATGACATTGTTAACTTGTCTTTTCGTAAGTGCGCAGAGTAAATTATATTCAACGAATGAATATGGGACTTCAGCTAAACAAATTGGAAAATTTGAAAAAGATAAAATATACGTTACCAATGAATATGGCACTTCAGCCAAACAAGTTGGAAAATATGAAAATGGTAAGATTTACGCTACGAATGAATATGGAACCTCAGCAAGACAAATTGGAAAGAAAGAAGGTAATAAAATCTATTCCACAAATGAATATGGAACTTCAGCTAAACAAGTTGGAAAGATAGAGGGAAAAAAGGTTTATT
>JBILIY010000161.1:0-4309 GCA_044368815.1 Crocinitomicaceae bacterium | reverse complement strand
GGTGTCGCCACCAAATTTACCGATATTATCTGGTGGAGTTCCTACTAAACGAACGTCCTTGTAATCTTGGTAAACGAAATAGTAAAACTCATTTCCCTGGAAAAACGAACGAACACTAACCACGTATTTTCCTCCTTCGTTATTTTCCTTTTCAATAAGGGCTATTTCATCTCTGATTGCTTTTTCACGTTCAGTTTCACTCATTGAGTCGTTTAATTTTCCTAAAATACGTTTACTACAATCATCCATTTTAACGAAAAAACGAACGTATAATGATTTAGGCTTCATTTCATCCTTCTTCGTTGCAGCCCAAAAACCATTTGAAAGGTAATCGTGCTCAGGTGTTGAAAGTTCAGCAATGGCATCATACCCGCAATGGTGATTCGTTAAAATCAATCCATCTTTGGAAATCAATTCTGCTGTACAGCCTCCGTTAAATTGAACGATAGCATCCTTTATACTTGAATTGTTAATGCTGTAAATTTCTTCAGTAGTTAATTGAAGACCCATTTTTTGCATGTCGCGGTGGTTGAGTCGTTCAATGAACATCAAAAACCACATTCCTTCGTCAGCGCGAACGAAAAAGCCTACAAAAAACACGATGGCTAGTAAGCTGCTTTTTAATCTTGTCATAGTTTTAAATTTTTGTGAGGGCTAATTTACCGATTTTTTGAAAAAATCCAGATATTAAAAAGAGATGAAAAATGAATTTTGTTGCTCAATTTATCGAAATCAGCAAAATGTTTATTTTTATTTAATTAGAATTATATTCGTTTTACCCGTTTCATTTTTAACTCTAATGCTCAATTTCAATGTCATATTTTTCTAAAAGACCTGCAACACCTAAAAGTGAAAATTTTGCTTTTTTTATTTTGTTTAATTCGGGATCAACGGAATAATTAAAAGAAGTTCGGAAGTCAACTTTCTCTAATATTGTTTGATCAAAGGTTGCTCTTTCCATGTTACAGCTGTCAAATACTGAATCAGTTAAGTCAGTTTCCGTAAAATCAGTTTCTTGTAATTGTGAATTTTTGAATACTGTTTTTTTAATTTTTGTTTTATAGAAGGATGAATGATTTAGTTGGCAATTATCAAAAGAAAATGAAAGACCAAACTCATTGCACGTATCAAATCGAAGTCCCAACATTTTACAGTCATTGAAATTTACATCTTGAAACGAAGTCCTATTGATTTTTGTCATACTCAAATTACATTCGTTAAAGGTACAATCTGTGAATTTATATTCAGAAAAATCACTTTCAGAAAAATCACAACTTACGAATGTGCAATTTTCATATTCACCTTTCACTCGGGCGTCGCATCGCTCAAAAGTTTTATCGGTGATATAAATTTCTTTCATTTTTTTGATTTATCAGACTTACTTAAAAGCATATCGATAGCAAAAACTGCTTTTCTTCCAACTACAATTCCGAAAAAGAGAAAAAAAGATTGCTTAAGAAGTAAATCACTCTCAATAAAAAATGAAGTAATAATTAACAATACAGTTCCAATAGTAATCCCAATTAGTAATTTTTTTTCAAGGACCGGACGATCCATGTATCCAAAAATCACACTCACAATAATTCCGTAAAGATTCACGAATCCAAGATACTCCAACGGCATTTTGGTTCCTTCAATAGCACTTTCTATTAATAAAATAAGTAACAGAAAAAGGTTTACTGCCACAAAACCGAGAATTGTAATTTTTATTACGCTGAATAATCTTTTCATAATTTTTTAAGAGATTGTAATTAATTCTTTTTGTATTTAGCTCTATTTTTTTCTTGAAATCTGCTAGCTGTTCACTTCGTAATTATAGTTCCCATATTCACTATCATAACGTTCTATTTGTATGGTTTGACCAGGTATAGCAAGTTTTGCCAAGTAATCACTTAAGTAAATTTCCTCAGGGTTTACATTTAATAACCAAGAAACCAATAACTCAGAAACATTATTTTCACTTAAAATTTCGGGCAATTTTGAGGATGGTAAATCTTGACCCAATTCAGTTGTTGTTTCGGATAGCAAAGACTTGGCAAAAAGTAAATGGTATGAATTGCAAAATAGTTTGATACTTGGATCATTCGGAGTTGCTGCTGCCAAGATGGAAACAAGCGGCTTATCCTCGTCATAAAAAGAATTTAATTCATTCAAGTATTTTTCTATGTTGTCAATAGGAATAAATAAACTAGTTCGTTCCTCTGTGATTTCGCCATCGTAAGGGTAGTTGTAATATAATTTCATATTTTTATTTTTAAATTTTAAGTCCTTTATTCTTCATTAATAGCTGTTTTTTCATCCTACTTAAAGACTCCGGTAAAATTCCGAGATATGAAGCGATCTGATGCTGCGGAACTAGCTGCTCGATGCCTTGGTGTCGTTCGAGTAGTTCTAAATAGCGGTCTTCAGCACTTGCTCCAACTGTTAGGAAAAATCGCTTTTGCAAAACTGTCAAGGTGCGCATCGTGATGATTCGAAATAGTCGCTCTAATTTTGGTACTTCCATGTAGAGTTTTTCCTTATCTTCAGATTGAATTTGCAAAAGCCAGCTGTCCTCCATCGCTTGAACATTGAGAAACGAAGGGATGTCGCTGTTGAAAGATGCACTATCTCCAACCCACCAATCTTTGAAACCGAAATACAATACGTGTTCCATAGACTTATTATCAATGTGAAAAACGCGAAATGTTCCGGATAAAACAAATGCTTCTTGTCGGTTTGGTCGACCTTGCTCAAGGAAAAATTCTTTCTTTTTAAAAGCCTTTAAATGGAATGCGTCAGAAACAATTTTCTGTTCCTCTTCAGTTAAAGAAATTCGTTCGTTAATATAATCCAGTAACTGTTTTTTGGCTTGCATTTCTTCCATTGAACAAATTTAAGTAATTCATTTTAATCTCTTTTCAGCTTATTTCTAACTTTGCACAACATAAAGCGTTGATAGTATGTCTCAAAAACCGGCAATTCCAAAGGGTACGCGTGATTTCTTGCCTTCCGATGTTTACAAGCGAACTTATATTTTCGATACGATTAAGCAGGTTTTTAAACTTTATGGATTCGCTCCAATTGAAACACCGAGTTTTGAATTGTCAGGAACCTTGCTGGGAAAGTATGGTGAAGAAGGAGATCGTTTGATTTTTCGAATTCTCAATTCAGGTGAAAAAATGAAAAAAGCGGATATTGAAGCCTTAAAAAATGATAATTTACCACGTTTTGCGAATTCACTTGCGGAAAAAGCACTTCGCTATGATTTAACAGTTCCATTTGCTCGATTTGTCGTTCAACATCAGAATGAACTTTCATTTCCATTCAAGCGCTATCAAATTCAACCTGTTTGGAGAGCTGATCGGCCGCAGCACGGACGTTATCAGGAATTCTATCAATGCGATGCTGATGTAGTTGGCAGCGATTCATTACTTTATGAAATTGAATTGGTTCAAATTTTTGATGCTGTTTTAACGCGATTAAATCTTCCAGGTTTTACAATTAAAATTAACAATCGGAAATTACTTACAGGTATCGCCGAAGTGAGTGGCGAAGTAGATCGAATTGTAGATATTACGGTCGCCATTGATAAATTGGACAAAATAGGTGAGGAAGGGGTTTTGGAAGAATTAAAGTCAAAAGGAATTTCAGAAAGCGCGATTGAACGAATCAAACCTTTGTTTCAATTAAAAGGAACAAATCAGGAAAAGCTCAACTTGATGCGAACATTTTTGAGTGCTTCGGAAATTGGTTTGAAAGGAATTGAAGAGTTGGAGTTCGTTTTTAATTCGATTCAGAAAATTGGTTTAGATAGGGGAGAAGTTGAGTTTGATGTTACATTAGCCCGTGGATTAAACTATTACACGGGAGCGATTTTTGAGGTCAAAGCGCACGATGTTAAAATGGGAAGTATATGTGGTGGCGGTCGTTACGATGATTTAACAGGGCTTTTTGGTTTGAAAGGACTTTCGGGAGTTGGGATATCATTTGGAGCTGATCGAATTTACGATGTCCTCAATGAATTAGACTTATTTCCAAAAGAAGTGAATTCTGGTTTAACGGTTTTATTCGTGAATTTCGGAGAAAAGGAAGTTGAAAAATGTTTGGAATTGGCTAATGATCTCAGAAAAAAAGGAATTGATTGTGAAATTTATCCTTCTGCATCTAAGCTTCAAAAACAAATGAAATACGCCAACGATCGGGGTGTGAAATTTACCATTTTACTCGGTGAAAATGAATTGAATAACGAAACGTTGGTGCTTAAAAATATGGATTCGGGAGAACAAGTAAGTTTGAAATTCAAGGACCTTGCCGATTTCACATTTTC
>JBILIY010000160.1:0-4314 GCA_044368815.1 Crocinitomicaceae bacterium | reverse complement strand
CGAATAATATTCATTATCTTTAAGATTGCTATGACAATCAACAAGTTTTCATTTTTTCTTTCAACATTAGTTTGGTTTCAACTGACTAATTTGCTTTCCCAAACAAATATCCAATTCACTAATTTGTCGTCTGAACAGATAATTAAAGGTAATTTTAATCCAACCGATTACTTATCATCTTCACCCATTAATCAGCACGCAGCCGTTGTTTCTTTCATTCAGAATAACGTAAGCGAAGACTCACTTAAGTCATACATTTTAAAACTAGCTTCTTTCGAAAATAGAAATACGGCCTCTGATACAGTTTCGTCCAGCACGGGAATTGGAGCCGCTCGACGTTGGGCATTTCAGAAATTTTCAAATTTTAGCGCTCAAGCAGAGAATAGGTTGATTCCATCGTATTTTCAGTTTGACAGAACCATTTGCAATGTTACACAGCATCGGAATGTTTTTGCAGTCCTACCAGGAACCGACACAACAAACCACGAAGTTATCGTAATCGAAGGTCACATGGATAGTCGTTGTGAAAATGAATGCGACATCACGTGTCAAGCTCAAGGAATTGAGGACAATGCTTCGGGTTCTGCTCTCGTTCTTGAATTAGCTAGGGTAATGAGCAAATGCACATACAAAAACACGATTGTTTTTATGTTGACTATTGGCGAAGAACAAGGTCTTTATGGAGCAGATGCATTTGCAGATTACTGCAATTTGAATGACATTCCAGTAAAAGCTGTTTTAAATAATGATGTTATTGGAGGAATCATATGCGGACAAACCTCGTCTGCGCCATCTTGTCCTGGGTTAAATAACATTGATTCTACTCAAGTTCGCATTTTTTCTTACGGTGGTTTTAATTCTATTCACAAACAGTTGTCACGGTTTATCAAATTGCAATACAAGGAAGAATTAATGCCATTTGTAACTGTTCCAATGACGGTTACAGTTATGTCAGGCGAAGATCGTTCAGGAAGAGGTGGCGATCACATTCCTTTTCGACAAAATGGCTTTGCTTCTTGTCGCTTTACTTCAGCGAATGAACATGGAGATGCATCCAATGGACCGGGATATACAGATAGACAACATACCACTGATGATGTTTTGGGAGTCGACACCGATTTAGATGGAACAATTGATAGTTTTTTTGTTGATTTTAATTACCTCTCAAGAAATGCTTGCATCAATGGTGCTGGAGCTTCAATTGCAGCGCTTGGACCTAAAAAACCTGATTTTAATATCGCAACCATTCCAGGTCCAGGAATTATAATTCATGTTACGCAAGAGTCTAATTATTCCTCCTATAGAGTTGGAGTTCGTTCAACAACAAATGATTGGGATTCCGTTTATACGATTTCAGGTTACTACGATACAATTTTTCCACCCGTTTCAAATGTATATTATGTTAGTATTGCATCTGTTGATGAAAATGGTTTGGAAAGTTTATTCTCCAAAGAAATAGTAATTCAAAATAGTCAAATATCTGTTTCGGAGCTTGATCAAGAATCTGAAAAACCAATTGAGTTATTACAAAATCGTCCAAATCCATTTGATGAGGCAACAATAATTGGTGTTTTGGTAAACCAAGAAGTAAATTATAAAAATGCTGCAATTGTCGTGTATGATATCACTGGAAAAAAAGTTGAAAATATGAAAATTGACTTAAAACCAGGAGTAAATGAAGCTTTTTACGAGCATGGTTATGGGAAAACGGGAACTTTTTTCTATGCGTTAATAATTGATGGAAAGGAGATTTCACGAAAATCGATGATTTTTGCTAATTAGTTCTTTTTATTTAAATAGCTCATTAACTAAGCTTTGAGTCTCAGATTCAAATTTTCTATATAGCAAAAACAAAATCATTAATAGTGATTTAATCAGCTATAATTTTCATGAAATATTAGTGCGTAGGATATAAATATTCGAGAAATCAACTTGAATATTCATCAAGGCATTTTCAAAAACAACCGCTTTATAATTACTGCGTTTTACAGTTATAATCACCTAAAATTTCGAGTCATGAAGATGGTAAGAGCACTTTTGTGTACAGCTATGATTTTGTCGTTAAATTTCAATTTAATAGGACAGATTGCAAATCAAAAAGATGAATTAATTCAACATGTGCGAGATCATGTGAAACCGGGAATGACTCAAAACCAAATTGATAGTTTATATGAAAGAGCTAAAGCGAATAAAGTAAAAAGCGATGAAAACATCAAAGCACTAGTCTTGTCCGCTCAAAAAGCCAATAATGATTCAAACTCTTATAAGTCAGACGCTTGTGATCTCGCGAACTGGGGTTTTGAAAATGGAAATACGGGTAATTGGGCAACTACTGGTTGTGTTGAACTTCAAAACGGCGGAATTGACACGTACAGCGAATTCCCAAAAGTGTTTAATGGAGACTATTCTTTGAAGTTGAGTAATGATATGAATTACAATTGCCAAACCGCCGCTGCCGCTCGAACCTATTCCGTTCCAGCTTCAGGACAAACGTTCATTACCATTCATTTTGCGGTAAGCATATTCAATTTTCCGCACGTTTCATTTCAGGCTGCTAATTTCAATTTTAACTTATTTGATAACCAAATGAATGCGCTCCCTTGTCCGTCCTACCAGGCATATTATTCCTATGATCAGGGTCCAGTTGGTATTCCAAGCCTTCAGCAAACTCCATTACCAGCAACGAGTTACAACCCAATGGTGGCAGGAGATTTATTTTATAATTCCAACGTTAGTTTTTCCGATTGGCATCACGTTACCATTGACTTAACTCAATACGCAGGAACTGATGTAACGATGGTTTTTGAGAACCGTTGGTGTGCATTTGATGTAGATTGGATTTACACCTATATTGAAGTTGATTGCCCTGTAAACAATAGCTTACCAGTTCCAGTTTGTCTTGAGGATAACGAAGTTGAACTATGCGCACCACAAGGGATGCTTGCTACTTATAATTGGGAATTCAATAATGTATCATTAAATAACACAAACCAATGCGTAATGGCAGATATTCAAGGTACCTACACTTTGAATTTTCGTCCCGTTTTTTTGGAATGTGCTGATACGTCGTACGAAATGAATTTTGTGTTAATTGATAAACCTATAGCAAATTTTTCAGTGGACGAATTCTGCATAGGGGAACCAATAAATATCAATAACTTAAGTGTCTTCGGGGCCAATTTCAAATGGATTTATAATGGACAAGAAATAACACAAAATGTTCCAAATTTGGTATATGAAGATGTTGAGAATAGCTTAACATTAATTGCATTAACCGGTGGTTGTTCAGACACGATAATCAAACCGCTGGTTGCCCGTAAGAATCCTGAGCCTCGTTTTGATTTTAAAAATCAATGTGTCGGAGTTCCCTATAAAATTGTAAACCTATCAACTGATCCTGAAAATGGACCTTTGGATGTAAATTGGCATATTTCATCTGATTATCAAAGTACTAATTGGAATCCGGAATACACTCCAGTAAATGATGAAACATTTGTAATCTCATTGGAAGTCACGAATCAATATGGTTGTTCCGCCGGAATTCAAGCAAAAGCGCAAGCTTATCCATTGCCTATTGCTAAATTTCATCAAAGCGAAGATATGCTTTCAGAAAACTTGGCACTCATTCATTTTCAAGATGAATCAACTTCGGATGTTACCTCTTGGCAATGGTTGATTGGCGATCAAAACGTTTACAATGGTTCTGATTTCTATCATGAGTTTATGAGCACGGGTAAATTTAATGTATCTTTAATTGTAACAAATCAATTTGGTTGTATTGATACTGCTTTGAACCAAGTAGAAGTCGTTCCTTCATTGACTGTTTATGTTCCAAATACGTTTACGCCAAACGGAGATGAAATTAATCACCTGTTTTATCCCGTATTTTCTGGATCTGATATTGATCGTAAAAATTACTCGTTTTTAATTTACAATCGATGGGGAGAAGTTGTGTTTCAAACTGCTAATATTCAAGAAGCTTGGGATGGATTGCATGACGGTAAACCTTGTATGCAAGGGACTTACAGTTGGGAAATAGCTTATGTTGAAAATTCGAGCAAAGCAATAAAACGCCTTTATGGACACGTAAATTTGGTGAGGTAATTGGCAATTATAAACTCAAGCAAATCCAAAGGGATCTGCGAAAAGTATTAATTTCGTGAAGATTATTTTATGTCAAGCCACGAAAAAACAGCCAAGTCAACCGCTATAATTAGCATTTTTTCCAATGCTGGATTGGCTTTTGCGAAAGGATTTACAGGTTTTTTCGGTCATTCTGATGCTCTTTTAGCAGACGCTATAGAATCCACTGCT
>JBILIY010000159.1:0-4319 GCA_044368815.1 Crocinitomicaceae bacterium | reverse complement strand
GTTGTATGGGATCGAAATACAACAACTGAAGGGGGTTCATCAGGGTCTCCCCTATTTGATCAAAGCCACCGAATCATCGGTCAATTATGGGGCGGAGGTGCTTCTTGTAGTAATTTAAGTTCTCCTGATTATTATGGTCGTGTTCATAGCTCTTGGGAACCCGTGAATTCCAACAGCACCAATCAATTGAAATACTGGTTGGATCCTAACAGCTCAGGCGCTGAATTTATTGACGGATACGATCCTACAAATGCCACTCCTGTTGCCGTAGACCCAAGTGTAACAAATCCGCAAGGAGTATCAGGTACATTTTGTGGAGCTGCAGTGACACCTCAAGTAACCATTCAAAATAATGGTTCGGATACATTGACAACATTGGATATAAATTACGGGTTTGATGGAAATCAAAATCAATCGTTCAATTGGAATGGAACTTTATTACAATGGCAATCACTACCGATTTTACTTCCAACCGCGGCGTTATCGGCAGGAAACCATACATTTTCGGCATCGGTTGCAAATCCAAACGCAGGCTTAATAGATGAAAACAATAACAATAACTCAGTTTCCTCTGCATTTAACGTCGTAATTGGCGGAGAATCAGTTCAATTGAACCTAACCTTGGATTGCTACGGATCTGAAACGTCTTGGGAATTACAAGATAACACAGGAACTGCAATCTATTCTGCTAGTGGTTATTCCGATGATCAACCTGGACCTGTTTCGATAGCACCGTTTTGCCTAAACGATGGCTGTTACACCTACTATATTATGGATAGTTACGGAGATGGGTTATTAGGTGGTTTTTTCTGCAACCAAGACGGAAGTGTTTCTATTGTCTACCAGGGGGATACGTTAGCCGCATTACCTGAATCTCAAGCAGATTTTGGAGACCAAACGACCTTACAATTTTGTGTTGGACCTTTGGGAATTGAATGGAATACTGATGAGGTGATTTCGTTATGGCCAAATCCGATTGCAGAAGGACTTATCAATATTCAAACAGGAAGTAAAGATGAAAGCATGGTTTCGATTCTTTCAATTAATGGACAACAGCTGATTTCAAAAAAGAGTACTTCAAGCTTGGTGCAATTTGAGACAAACACGTTAAGTCAAGGAACTTATTTGGTTGAAATAGTTTCTGGAAATGAAAGAAAAGTCTTGAAGTTTATTAAAACAAGATAACTACGGTTTGGCCGGAATTTACGTTCACATTCCTTTTTGTAGAAAACGCTGCTCATACTGTGATTTCCATTTTTCAACGACCTTCTCTAAATACAGAGGAGAATTAATCGGTGCAATTAATCGCGAGATTGAACTGCGTAAAAATGAACTTAACGAATCCATAGAAACAATTTATTTTGGAGGAGGAACTCCAAGTCTTTTGACAGAAGAAGAATTAAGTTCCATTTTAGAAACGATTCATCAATCATTTGATTTTAAAAAAGATGTTGAAATTACACTTGAAGTTAACCCGGAAGATGTAACAGAGAAAACCACATCTTATTGGAAAAATTTAGGTGTCAATCGCATTTCAATTGGCCTTCAATCTTTCAAAGAATCTGACTTAAAATGGATGAATAGGGCGCATGATTTAGACCAAGGATTTTACGCAGCTGAACTACTCAAAAAACAGGGTTTTAAAAATATTTCCGTAGACTTGATTTATGGTTTACCTGATCTAACTTTAACAGAATGGGGAAACCATTTAGAACAAGTAATTGCGTTGAATATTCAACATATTTCTGCCTATTGTTTGACCGTAGAAAAACAAACCGCATTAAATCATTTTGTAAAAACAGGGAAATTAAAAACCCCAAGTGACGACACCCAATCCGAACAATTCAATTTAATGTTGCGAATTTTGGCTCAAAATGGGTTTTTACAGTACGAGATTTCCAACTTCGCTAAACCTGAATTTGAATCGAAACATAATTCCTCCTATTGGCAAAATAAACCCTATCTTGGAGTTGGTCCTTCGGCGCATTCCTTTGATGGAAAAACGCGAAGATGGAATGTTTCAAACAACACCAACTATTACAAAAACGTTGGCAAAAATGACTCGTGGTTTGAGACGGAAATATTAACTAAAAATGATCAATGGAACGAACTTTTTCTGACTGGTTTAAGGACCACATGGGGAGTTTCGAAAATTAAATTAACTGAATTTGGAATACTATCTGATTCAGAGAAAAAAAACTTAGATTCACTTATTAATATCGGTGACTTATTTGAAACTGAAACCGACTTTGTTTTGACCGAAAAAGGCAGACTCAAAGCCGATGGAATTGCCGCGTCTTTTTTTAGAATTTAATTTGCGATTTGTCTATTTAAAATACCGTCCCATAGCTTGATTCTCATTTGCATAGCTTCTTTTGCACTTGCTAACGCCTCATTCCATTTATGCTCATCTTCACCACAAACTTCTTCTATCATTTTTAATGCAATGGGTCCGTGATCATCACCATCAACTTCAATATGTCGTTCCAAATAATATAATAATTTAGATATGTTAGTTTGCCCTTTCGATTTCATTTCTCGCAAAATTTGAATGAACATGTCGGGAATTAAGTCCTCGCGACCGAAAGTAAACACAGAGGCAATGCGATGAATGGAATTAGATTGTATAACAGAAAACGTAAAATTAACAAATTCTCTAGTCTCCTGATTTATGGCCGCTAATTGCAGTGCTTCATCAATGGTTTTTCCATTATTAATGAAATCCAAGAACATTTGGATGGTTTTTGTATCTGCGCCTATTTGTTCCATGGCTTCCAAATAGAGTTCAAAATGACTAGCTATTTCGCCATTTGAATCAATATCGGATTCTTCGCCTAAAACAATCTCATTTATAAAACGTCTCGTAGTTGGACTTCCTACAGGTTTCCAAGGTAATTCCACACGCGTTAATCCGCGCTGTAAGGATTTCAACAGACTCATAAAATCCCACACTGCGAAAATATGTTGTTCCATGAAAGCCTGAAAATCCTCGACTGATTTTACCTGAGCATATAGCGGATGTTCCACTAATTGCTTTCGTAATTCGGAAAGCTCATTATTTATTTTGGAAAGATTAGAATTCATTTTGGAGAGTTTTTTGAATAACAAATTTAAGGTTTGTTTGGTTTAATTTTTTTTCTGTAGACCAATTGATTTAAACCATTGAAATGGTTGGTGTTTGAAGCGAATACCCATAGGTTCGAGTTTAAACCCGAACCTATGGGTATTCTATACTAAATTAATAATGGTTTTAACCATTTAATCTTATCCCCAACTCCTTCAATTGTTTTTCATCCAAAAGAGATGGTGCATCAATCATCGTGTCGCGACCGCTGTTGTTTTTCGGGAAAGCAATGTAATCACGAATGGATTCAGAACCGCCCATGGTAGCAACCAAACGATCCAAACCGAATGCCAAACCACCATGTGGAGGCGCGCCGTATTCAAATGCATTCATTAAGAAACCGAATTGTGCTTGTGCTTCTTCTTTGGTGAAACCTAACAAATCAAACATTTGTGATTGCAAATCCCGGTCATGGATACGAATCGAACCACCGCCCAATTCAACGCCGTTCATCGCTAAGTCATAGGCATTCGCACGAACTTTTCCAGGTTCGGTTGAAATCAAATGAAAATCTTCCGGTTTCGGTGACGTAAACGGATGGTGCATGGCGTGGTAACGTTCGTTTTCTTCATCCCATTCCAACAGAGGAAAATCCAACACCCACAACGGTTTGAACACGTCTGGATTTCTCAATCCCAACGTCGTTCCCAAATGCAAACGCAATTCATTCAATTGCTTGCGTGTTTTATTCGTTTCGCCACATAATAACAAAATCAAATCACCTGGCTGTGCGTTTGCACGTGTAGCCATCGCTTTCAAATCTTCCTCGGAATAGAATTTATCTACCGATGATTTGAAGGTTCCGTCTGTATTGTATTTGATGTAAACCAATCCTTTGGCACCGATTTGTGGTCGTTTCACCCATTCGGTCAGTTCATCTAATTGTTTGCGTGTGTATTCTGAACAACCCGGTGCACTGATTCCGATTACCGCTTCTGCGCTATCAAAAACCACGAAATTCTTTCCGTGTGCTAAATCGGTCAAGTCTACGAACTCCATTCCGAAACGGATGTCCGGTTTGTCTGAACCATATTTTTCCATTGCTTCTGCGTACGTCATTCTCGGAAAAGCGCCCTCAAATTCAACGCCTCGAACTGTTTTGAACAAATGTTTAATCAAGCCTTCGAACATTTCCAAGATATCGTTTTGCTCCACAAACGCCATTTCACAGTCGATTTGCGTAAACTCAGGTTGT
>JBILIY010000158.1:0-4320 GCA_044368815.1 Crocinitomicaceae bacterium | reverse complement strand
TCTAAAATTAATCTTCGAATTTATACCAAAACTCTTGTTTGATTAAGCTTTTGTTAGCTTTAGCCCAATTTTTGGCAATTATTTTGTTTTCTTCGTAAGTTTTATATTTATCGTATTTTGGAAATTCAGAAGGAATTTCACCAGTGTGAAAAAAAGTTTTTAATTTTTCTGGTTGTACAACATATTCACTGTAGTATTTTCCGCCTTCTTTTTTCTCTTGAACCTTTGATTTGATTTCTGTCTTAGGCTGAACTTTAACTTGTGATTTTACAGACAAACTCAAAGCGAAAATTGAAAACGCAACGAAATAAACCTTTTGCATAAAAAATATTTTAATTTCTAACTTGACGACAAATGTAAAAAAAAGTTGCCTATTTTTTTATTCACCATCTTTTTTTAAATCACTAATTTATGATACAAAATAAATACATGCTCAAATAATTATATTTTTGCTAATGTATAACATGCTACCTATAATTGCCAAAATTGAATATTACTTACCAGAAACTATTCTGACTACTGAGGAATTGTCTTGTCAATTTAAGAAGGATTTTGAAATCGTATATAAAAATACAGGAATTCGAAAAAGACACATTCGAGCAACAAATCAAATAGGTTCAGATTTGGGATTTGAGGCAGCGAAGAAGTTGCTTGAAAAGAATCCGGAATATCATTCTAAAATTGATTTTGTAATTTTTTGTACTGAAGGACTTGATTATAAGGCTCCAACAACGTCAAGTACACTTCATTATCGATTGGGTTTGAAGGAAGATTGCGGGTGTATCGATATGCCAATGGGTTGCGCTGGTTATATTTATGGATTGAGCTTGGCTGATTCTATAATTAAGTCGGAGAATGCAAATTGCGTTCTTTTTATAGCTGCCGATATTCCAACAAGTGTTATCCACTCACAGGATTTTGACATGCTCGCTTTGTTCGGGGATGCGGGAACAGCCACAATTATAGAAAAAAAAGAGTTTGGCGGATTTGGAAAATTTGTATTCGGTAATGATGGATCTGGAGCAAAAAATTTATTGGTAGAAAGAGGCTCAACTCGCTCCCCAATTGATATCGAATACATCAATCAATACGTCGATGAACCACAAAATTTGGCACATGGAAAAATGTCAATGAATGGATTGGAAATTACACGTTTTTCGTTGGAGAAGGTTCCGGATTTACTGAATAAAACACTTGAAAAAAATAATATTTTATTTGATGAAATTGATCTTTTTGTTTTTCATCAAGCTAGTTTAATCATTTTGAAATCTTTAAAAAGAAAGTGTAAAATTCCGGACTCAAAGTTTTTTGTCTTTTTGGAAGAAGTTGGAAACACTGTTTCGTGTTCAATTCCAATTGCGTTGTATCATGCTGAATTAGAGGGTAAGCTCAAAAGAGGAAATCGCGTTATGTTGCTAGGTTTTGGTGTTGGATATTCCTGGGGTGGAACTATTTTGGAATATTAAAATTGATATCTTTGAACATGAATATTAAAGAACTACTAGAACATATTGAAGTTGAATTTGACGAAATCGAAAAAGGTATGCTTCACGCCAATAGTTCAATTCGTGATATGGATGGTTGGAGTAGTATGCATGCACTAATTCTAATAGCTCTGGTTGATAATCATTATGATGTTCTTTTGACTGGTGAAGAATTGAAAAATGCGTTAACGGTTCAAGACCTCTTCGACGTAATTTCCAAAAGGAAGGCTTAGTGGCTAAATTCTCAATAGATAACGTAAAGATTGAGGCAATTTATTCGTGTGTTCCGTCACAAAGAATAAAAACGAGCGATTACGCTCTTTTTTCCGAAGCTGAGTCCTTGCTTTTTGAGAAAACTACTGGTATAAAAGAAAGACGAGTTGCCCCGAAAGAGTTAACATGTTCTGATTTATGTTTCAAGTCTGCAGAAAATTTATTGACTGATTTGAATGTCAACAAGGAAGAAATAGACGTGCTAATATTTGTTTCTCAGTCTCCCGATTATTTTCTTCCTGCAACAGCAATTATCCTTCAAGAAAGATTGGGTCTGTTGAAGAATTGTATGGCTTTCGATATTAATTTAGGTTGTTCGGGTTATGTTTACGGTTTATCTGTAATCGCTAGTTTAATGAAGAATGGGCTAAGAAAAGGGCTACTTTTGGCTGGTGATAAATCGACAATTTCTACATCCATTAATGATAAGTCGACTTATCCGCTCTTTGGTGATGCGGGCTCTGCTACTTTGATTTCGTATGATGAACAAGCTGATAAGATGTTCTTCGATTTGCATTCCGATGGCAGTGGAAAAGATGCAATAATAATTGAATATGGTCATTCTCGCTTTCCTTACAATTCTTTTTTGGACGACGAAAAGGAATACGAACCAGGGGTAATTCGTTCTCGAAATCATTTAGGGCTTGATGGAATGAAAGTATTTAATTTTGCATTGAAGGAAGTTGCGAAGTCGATAGCTGATTGTTTGGATTTTGCTAGTGTGAAGCAGGAAGAAGTGGATTATTTTGTGTTACATCAGGCAAATAAATTGATTAATGATTCGGTTCGAAAGAAAATGAAGATGACCGAAGATAAATTCCCTATGTCTATCGGTGAGTATGGAAATACGAGTTCTGCATCAATACCTCTAACAATTTGTGTAGCGCTTCAAGAACAAATTAAAAATCAGCAACTAACGACGCTCTTTAGCGGTTTTGGCGTTGGTTTATCCTGGGCAAATGTTTTATTGAAAGTGGGACCGATTAAAGTAAAGACAGTTGAATATGATTAATCTCGAAAATAAAACAATTCTTGTCACTGGTGCAACAGGGGGAATCGGAAAAGAAATTGTTTCTACTTGTCTTTCTCTTGGAGCAAAAGTATTTGCTGTTGGTAGGAATATTCAAAAGTTGGATGACCTGAATCAAAATAATAATTTAGTTATTGTAAAATGTGACTTAACCGTTTCTGAGGATGTTGATTACCTTTTATCGCAAATTGGGTGTCTTGACGGTATTGTGCATTGTGCGGGTCGAATTTATCCTTATCCAATTAAATTCATTAAAGAAAAGCAGTTTAAGGAAGTTTATTCTATAAATACTGAAACAATTATGACGTTGACAGCTCGACTGTTTCAACAAAAATTGATTTCAAAAAATGCATCATTCATTTTTATGTCTTCGATTTCTGTTCAGCATCCATATATGGGAGGTAGTTTGTATGTTTCTTCAAAAGCTGCAATAGAGGCGTTTTCAAAATCTGTTGCTTTGGAATTTGCGCATGAAGGTGTTCGTTCGAATTGCATCGCGCCAGCCTTGGTTCAAACGGAAATATATGAACAGACAATGAACGCTTACACCGAAGAACAATGGTTGAAAATTCTAGCACAATATCCCCTAGGAATAGGAAAACCGAAAGATGTAGCTAATTTGGCCGTTTTTCTGTTGAGCGATTTAAGTTCTTGGATTACAGGAACCACAATTCCTATGGATGGTGGACTGCTGTTAAATAGCAATCGATAAAAATTAATTAGCTTCAGGAGCAAGTCTAAGAACAATCCCATCAATTGACTCGTCCAAATGTATCTGACAGCCAAGTCGTGAATTAGGTTTTACGAAAAAAGCTTGATCCAACATATCCAATTCAGAATCGCTTTGCTCTGGTAGATTTGTGTCGGATTCCAAATAACATTGACAAGTTGCACACATGGCCATTCCACCACATTCCCCTAAAACTGGAAGTTCGTATGCTTTGCATAATTCCATAATGTTCATATTCATATCTGTAGGACCTATCAATTCATGTGATGTGCCCTCTCTGTCTATGATTGTGACTTTTACTTCGTTCATACTGCAAAATTAGTCTAGATTGAAAAAGTTGTGTAAAATGATTCATTAATTTTTTAACAAAATTGAATCAATTATAAATTCTCAGCATATTGGATCCATCAAAAATGGTCATATATTGCCTCAGACCGAACGAACTATTTGAAATAGGCATTCCGTCATAAAGAGAGAAGGTCGCATTATTACACGTATCATTCAATTGCAAGAAGTTATCTGTGTCAGGAAAAAGGGGAGAGGAACACGTTCCATTTGGATCTTCAGGAGAGTGACGATCAAAAGCAATGAATTCTTCTATCGATCTTCTGTAAACGATAATACCACGAGACCCACCATTTACATAACACCAACCTCCAACACCCTTCACCGCCTTGTAAGATGGTAAATTTATGTCTATTGTAATATCGAATGGAATGTTTGGGACGGGATTAACATTATTTTTCCGGCATCCAACCAAAAACAGAAGAGGTAACAAAATCGAAAAAAAACGTATAACCATT
>JBILIY010000371.1:0-4332 GCA_044368815.1 Crocinitomicaceae bacterium | reverse complement strand
TAAACGGTTCTTTATTAACACGTTTTAAATGAGCATTTATTCCCGCCATCAGTCCTTGACAACCAGCTTCTTCATATCCTGTTGTGCCGTTTATCTGTCCTGCAAAATAAAGGTTTTCTATTTTCTTTGTTTCCAACGTATGTTTTAATTGTGTTGGGGGAAAATAATCGTATTCTATTGCATAACCCGGGCGAAACATTTTAGCATTTTCAAAACCAGGAATGGTTCTCATCGCTTTTAATTGAACATCTTCTGGTAACGACGTACTGAATCCATTTACATATATTTCTACCGTCTGCCATCCTTCTGGTTCAACAAAAATCTGATGCCGATCACGTTCAGCGAAGCGATTTATTTTATCTTCAATGCTAGGACAATAACGGGGGCCTGTGCTTTGAATCGCTCCATTAAACATAGGTGATCGATCAAAACCTGTCTTCAATAACTCGTGTGTTAATGTGTTTGTATATGTGATATAACACGGGCGCTGAACATCGAGTGCTTTTGTTTTTCCGTAACTAAATTTAGATGGGCGTTCATCACCTTTTTGTACCTCCATTTTTGAGTAATCCAAAGATCTTCCATCTACCCTAGGTGGAGTTCCTGTCTTCATTCGTCCAGCTTCAAATCCGAAAGCAATCAGGTCTTCCGTTATTCCAGTTGCGGCTCTTTCTGCTGCTCGACCACCTCCAAACTGCTTTTCACCTAAATGAATTAATCCATTTAAAAAAGTTCCATTTGTTAGAATAACGGCATCCGAATAAATATCTATTCCGAGACTTGTTTTAACACCTATTACACGCTCTTTTTCTACGATTATTCCGATACACATGTCTTGCCAGAAATCAACATTCGGATTTTGTTCGAGGAGTAAACGCCATTCGGCTGCAAACAACATTCGGTCATTTTGTGTTCTAGGCGACCACATCGCCGGGCCTTTTGAAAGATTAAGCATTCGAAATTGAATCGCGCTTTTATCGCTTACAATTCCAGACCCACCACCCAACGCATCTATTTCTCTAACAATTTGGCCTTTTGCAACACCTCCCATAGCTGGATTACAGCTCATTTGGGCAATGGTGTTCATATTCATGGTAAGGAGTAAAACCTTACTTCCCATTTTGGCAGCCGCATTAGCGGCTTCACAACCTGCGTGACCAGCGCCAACAACTATTATATCGTATTTATCTAACATATTTAATGTTTCACGTGAAACAAAATTATTTCATTTAAACAAACTCTCAATTTGTTTCACGTGAAACAAATTGATTCATATAAAAATTCTCTTTTTCTCTCATCTCCTTTTCATCCTTTTCTGTTTTATCCTTGTATCCACACAAATGAAGAACACCATGATAAATGACACGCTTCAATTCGTTATAAAAGTAAACACAACACGACTCTGCATTATCCTTTACTCTATCAACAGAAATAAAAAGATCACCAGAAACAAAGTCGTTTCCTGAATAATCAAACGTAATGATATCTGTATAAAAATCATGATTCAAATACATTTTATTTATCTCAAGTAAATAATCATCAATACAGAATACTATCGTTATTTCACCTGATTCAAAATTCTCTAAACCAATTAAACTCTTTAAAGATGAAATAAAAAATTCCGAGTCAAAGCCCGGAATTTCTACATCTAAAAACTCAAAATCAATCATTTCAAGAAATAAATACTAACACCATTTCCAGAACTATTATAGATAAGATCATCAGACAGGTTCTTCATTAGAAATATTCCTCTACCACCTTCTTTTAGTAAATTCTCTGGAGCTGTTGGATCAGGAAGTCCATTTAAATCAAATCCACTGCCCTCGTCCTTTACACTAAAACAAAATTCCTCGGTTTTATCGCCAACAGAAACGTCAACAAATAATTCTTTTTTCAATTCATTACCATGCTGAATAGCATTATTCACCGCTTCAGTTACTGCAATTAAAACATTTCCATACGCTTCATCCTGTACACCTAAACCAGTACATACGCGGTCCACTAAATTCTCAACGTCCACCAACGCATTATAATCGGATGGCAACTTTATCTGTTCGATAATTGTAAATCCCTCTTTCATAGATAGTTATAAAAAATATAATCCTTAATTACCATTAAAATACTGATTAGCTTTATCCTTATAATACTTCTTGTAACTTGGATCAGCAGACTTCAATAATTCAATTTGCTTTAACTTTTGTTTATTATACTCATCAAATCGAATTTTGTTACCATAATTCTCATCTTTTCCAGATTTAGATTCGCGTTTTTCTTCAAAACCTCGCTCCATAATTGCTTTCTCACTCTCTAATAAACGCGTCATAATATCACGTTGACGATTAATCATATCCTTATTTATATTTCGATTGATCAAATCTTTCTCTTGTTGCTCTAATTCTTTTATCAATGGATTTAATTTATTACCTAATCCTTGGCCTTCTTTATTCATTTCATTTCTTAATTGCTCCAGTTTTTGACGAATCGCTGTTTGTTCAGCAGCCATCTTAGCGATTTCTTTATTTCCTAATCCTAACATATTTTGACCTCCACTACCAGGTTTATTCCCTGGTTTATCTCCTTCTTTTTGACCTCCTGGATTAGGCCCTTTCTTCATTTGTTCCAATTGCTTCTTCAACATTTCTTTCATGTCACCACTCGACATTGACGACCCAGGTTTCGGTCTTCCCTTTCCTGGATTATTACAACTACCACTTCCGGGCGACTGTGATTGCATTTGAGCCTGCATAGATTGCAACGCTTCATTTAATAAAAGAGCTAAGTTGTTGTATGAGGTCATTACAAATTGCTGATGTTTTCCTAAATCCTTTTTTCGATGATCATCTATGTCTTCTATAGAAGCTTGATGGTTGGTTGCTATTGCATTTAATTCTTTATCAATGAAACTCGCTATTTTCGGCTGTCTTTTAGCTAACGCTAATAAACTATCCTTTACAATTTTAGTGTCATCTATAATTCTGCGCTGCCTACGACCATATTTGCGATATGCGGGATCAGAAGTACTAACTCGACCCATTTTATTGATTAACTCCTCTTGATCGAAACTAAGCGTCATTAAACTCTCTAAAATGTTTCGCAACGCATCCATATCTTCCTCCTGTTGCTTTTGATTCGCTTTTTGCTGTTGTTTATCTAGTTGTTCGGCTAACTGTTCCATTTGGTCACTTGCCTTCTTCTGAGAATCACCAGCTTTCTTACTTTTTCCGTTTTCAATACTTTCCTTTGATTCATTTAACTCATTCGAAATTTTATCTTCTTGTTCTTTCGTATCACCTAAATTCATTGGATTATCCAAATCCTTATTCAACTCATTAAGTTTCTTTAAATCATCTTTTAATTGATCAAACTTCTTGTTGATTTCTTCTTGTTTTTCAACTGACTTTTCTTCGCTAATCTTTTTATTCTCAATATCCTTTTTCAACTCCTCTTGTTCTTTAGCTAGTTCCTTTAATTGTTTTTCTAAGTCATCGATTTTTTCATTTACTTGAAGTCGCTTTAACATTTCCAAACTGCGATCGAGTTGCTTTTTCATATCTTCAGTTGACTGATCAAGCTGCTCCATTTTATCTTTTATATTCTCTTTATCATTCTTCTCTAGTAACTTCTCTAAATCTTCTAACAGTTTTTTTAGTTCGTCATCCATCAATTGTTCTAGAAGCTTCTCAATAATTTCCTGCTTTTCAAGGAGTTCTTTATCCATTTCAGATAATTGATTTTTCTCTTCCGTACTTTGGTTCATTTCATTTTTAATCTGCTCCAAAGACTCGATTAAATTCTTTTGCTCCTCTTGCAGTTGGTTCACTTGATTCATTTTATTCCAATCCGAGGACTTAGAATTCATAGATTCTTTCTTCAGTTTTTCAACTTGTTTTTGGAATTCATTTGTCTTATCCAATAAATCCTTCAAATCTTCCTTCGTTTTCTCTTGATCTTCGTTTCTATTTTCAATCAACTCATCTAACGTTGGAAGTTTATAGGTATACGATTGACTTCGTGAAGACTTGCTTCCATTTACTCCATCATTATCTGAAACAATAAAATAATATTCAATTCTATCTTTCAATTGTAATTTCTCGCGACGAAAATCAACTGCAATTTCATACGACAATTGCGTTCCTGATACTGGTCGGACCATTAATTTTTGATCCCTAGAATTACCATTTTCACTAATAATCTTATAAACGAAATACAAACTTTTTAATCCATAGTCATCACCTATCTGTCCTTTAAAATAACGAACTCCATCAGCAACACTGTCTTTAAATTCATCAACATCGATAGTCGGATGTGCATCTTTTATAACTGAAACAAGAT
>JBILIY010000157.1:0-4345 GCA_044368815.1 Crocinitomicaceae bacterium | reverse complement strand
TAAACAGCTATGGCAATTGGTACTTTTGATTGAATTGGATTAAAAAATTGGACGACAGTATAATAGCACGACCGCATATTACGGGTTTAGCAAAAGTGGCGGTTCAGTGCTCCGCAGATCCGCCGAGGCGGATGGTTAATCAAAGTTTGGTTCACCGCATCAACATTTGTGGTGAAATCGCCACCTTCGCCAAGCCCGAAAACGTTATACGATATATTAAGAAACCCGTATATGACAGAAAACCCAATAGACAATACTACCAATTTGCAACTGCTACAATTTGCTAAACAAAAATTTGTTGCTTCATCAGAAATTTATATCCCACAAGACAAAATTTTTAAGAAAATATTTTTCATTAAAAAAGGAATTTTACGAAGTTATTATGTAACAGAATCGGGTGAAGAAAAAACCATTTTTTTTCGTTGGGAAGGGCAAATGGCAGCCATACCTGAATGTATTTTTGAAAACCAACCAACCCGCCAAACTTGGCAAGCCTTGGAAGATTGCGAATTATTGGAAATAGATTTTGACGTGGTAGAAAAAATGAGTAAAAACAATATTTCGTTGGTAAAAACAAGAATGGGGTTTGCACAAAAAATGCTGTTAGAATCTTTGAAAAGAGTGGAAAGTTTTGTGTTAGAGAAACCAGAAGAACGTTATCACAAATTAATTGCCCAAAAGCCCGAAATCATCCAACGAGTAGCCGATAAACATATTGCTTCTTTTATTGGCGTAACGCCTGTTTCACTTAGCCGTATCCGTAAAAGGTTGGCTTCTCAAAAGAAATAACGAAATTATCTTTTGTTAATTTTTATCTACTTATTTCTTTTCATTTTTGCATCATCAATTAATAATTAAAAAAATTAGCAATGCAAAAAACAATCTTACTTTTAATTGCCATCTGTTTTAGTAAAACTGTAATGGCACAAAAAGCTACTGACAATTTTTCGGGAAAATGGAAAACTGCGGAAAGTGTCATTATCGAAATCACTAAATCTGGTGCTTTTTTTAACGGAAAACCAACGGGTAAAAATATTGTTATCCTCAAAAATTTAACCTTCAACAATGGCAAATGGATAGGCACTTTGACTAATCCTAAAAAAAACATTACCGCTTATTGCGAAGCCTATCTAGAGGATAACAAAATAAAATTTGTGGCGAAAAAAGGGATGATGAAAAAAGAAATATTATGGACAAAAGAAAATTAAATGATGAAAAAATTAATGAAAAGAAACATATATGTATTGACAATTTTATCGACACTTATATTTCAATCTTGCGGCATTAAGACCGCAGAAGAAGTTGGATTACATTTTTCCACAGAAAAATCAAAACTACCTAACACTTTGAATTGGAAGAAAATAGGTTTTGCAAAAGAAATGATTAATCAAAAAGAAATGATAGTAGTAATTAGTGGTGGCAAAAATCCAATTCCATTAGACAAATGGGACGATTTCAAACCGTCATATCCTTACAAAAAAAATATAGACAGACATTTGTTATTTCAGCAAACGGCATTTTATCGTTCCCCTAATACTGATGTAAATTGCAAAGAACCTGACTGTATAAAACAACGTGAATATAAAAATCATACTTGGGTAGAAATGGCAAAACCAATTTGTGTAGATTTTGTAGGCGGAAAAACCGATATACTTAAACCAGAAAAAGGACATTTAGTTATAAAGACAATTCAAAAATGTCAAACAGTAAAATTTGCTGATAGTATTTTTCAACTAACAGACAATAAAAGAAATTTTTATGTAATGCACGCCACTGAAACAGGAAAGCCAGATACAACAGCAATTTTGCCAAATGGTTGGACACTTAAAAAAGTGATGTTGAAAGAGCCTTTAATCATTTCACCTTTTGGAGGAGGTAATGAATGTTACTACAATATCATTGGAGACAATTTGGGACAAGGTTATCATCAATATATTTTTTCTGACAAATTTTATCCAAACAGTGAAAAATGATTATGAAATTGAATGATAGAAATAAAACAGCCCATAACAGCGGTTTGGCGTAATGGCGGGTGACGTGCTTCGTATGAACAATTGTGCTATATTTAAAATGTGTGCTTTGTATCAACATTTGTGGTGAAAACCG
The DNA here is from genome assembly GCA_044368815.1 of Crocinitomicaceae bacterium. GTDB lineage: Bacteria > Bacteroidota > Bacteroidia > Flavobacteriales_D > Crocinitomicaceae > UBA952. Next base: position 2,239 of record JBILIY010000157.1, on the reverse strand, counting down.
CCACTGCACCAAGCACCAAAACGTTACAGGATATTAAAGCAAAGTTCCGATCGAAGTGATTGACCATTATATAAACATCGATTTTAAAAAAAAGGAGACTTAAGATTGTTTCCAATCAGAGTAATTTACCGTGAATTTTTGTATTTTTAAACGTTTTTTCACGGTAAATACAAAATCAAATAATGATAGAAGGAAAAGACAAACAATTCCTGCCTTCCGCATGCGAGAAAAATGGATGATTGCAGAAGAATTTATTCCAACCGAAACAAAAAGTTGAAGAAACGCTCAAAACTCAAATGGGAATTACCTACTTTACTTTGTTCCACTCGCTTTTTTCGTTGCGTGAAACAAACGAATAACGGCAACACGCTTATTTTTATTAATTTCGCAACGCATGTCAATTGAGGTAAAAAATTTATTCAAGTATTACGGAGAACAAGCCGCGGTTCGGGATATAAGTTTCAACGTAAAAAAAGGTGAGATTGTCGCTTTTATCGGCCCAAATGGCGCTGGAAAGTCGACTACTATGAAAATCATGACAGGCTATATACCAGCTTCTTCTGGAGAGGTATATATCTGTGGAATGAAAGTGGATGTAGACAATCTAAAAACCCGTCAGATTATCGGTTATCTACCGGAGCATAATCCACTTTACACGGACATGTATGTGCGTGAATATTTGGAGTTTGTGGGCAGAATTTACAAGGTAAAAAACTTAAAGGCAAGGGTTTCAGAAATGATTCAAACGGTTGGTCTGGAAGTCGAACAAAATAAAAAAATAGGAGCACTTTCCAAAGGGTATCGTCAACGTGTTGGATTGGCACAAGCCATTATTCACGACCCAGAAGTATTGATTTTAGATGAACCTACCACCGGATTAGACCCAAATCAGTTGGTTGAAATTCGCGACCTTATTAAACGAATTGGAAAACAAAAAACCGTTATGCTTTCTACCCACATCATGCAAGAGGTAGAGGCGATTTGCGATCGAATAGTGATTATTTCCAAAGGTCAAATCGTTGCGGATGACAAAGCCGGGAATCTACAAAAAGAGGATGCGCACCAAACGGTTTATGTGGAATTCGATAAGAAACTTTCCAAGTCTCAATTGACAAAAATTCCACACGTTCGAAAAATAGAACAAGTGAAAGAAGGTTGGTTGCTTGAAACAATCGACGAGGTTGATTTACGCCTTGAGATCGCGCAATACGCCCAAAAGGAAAACTGGCTGGTTCTAACCTTGAAAATCGAACAAAAAACACTCGAAGAAGTCTTCAAAGAATTAACAAAATAAGATGCCAACGAATTTTATCGAAGAATTGAAATGGAGGGGAATGATTCACGACATCATGCCCGGAACGGAAGAAGCTTTATTAAAGCAATCGTCTAGCGGCTATATCGGTTTTGATCCTACGGCGGATTCCTTGCATATTGGTAGTTTGGTTCAAATCATGACGTTGGTTCATTTCCAGCGATCCGGACACAAACCTGTTGCATTGGTTGGTGGAGCCACTGGAATGGTTGGAGATCCTTCTGGAAAATCACAAGAACGAAATCTGTTGGACGAAGAAACACTTCGTCATAATGTGCAATGTGTGAAAGCACAGCTGGAAAAATTCCTGGATTTTGAAGGCGAAAATGCGGCCGAAATGGTCAATAATTTCGATTGGTTTCAAAATATGTCGTTCTTGGATTTTATCCGCGATGTGGGTAAACACATTTCCGTTAACTACATGATGGCGAAGGATTCTGTGAAATCGCGCCTTGAAACAGGGATGTCGTTTACGGAGTTCTCCTATCAATTGGTGCAAGGCTATGACTTCTATTATTTGAATCAACATAAAAAGTGCATTGTTCAATTGGGAGGCTCCGACCAATGGGGAAATATCGTTACCGGTACAGAGTTAATTCGAAGAAAAGGTGGGGGAGAGGCCTATGCTGTTACTACGCCATTAATTAAAAAGGCAGACGGAACGAAATTCGGGAAAACCGAAGGAGGAAATGTTTGGCTGGATGCCAATAAAACCTCGCCTTACCAATTCTATCAATATTGGTTAAATGCAGCCGATGAAGATGCTGGGAATTTCATTCGTATCTTTACCTTGAAATCCAAAAGTGAAATCGAAGAACTTGAACGTCAACATGCTGAAGCCCCACATTTACGAGGACTTCAAAAAGCGTTAGCTGAAGATATCACAACCCGTGTTCACGGAAAAGAGGCATTGGAAGCGGCAATCTC
>JBILIY010000155.1:0-4375 GCA_044368815.1 Crocinitomicaceae bacterium | reverse complement strand
CTTTGTGATCTTTGGAATATCTACGAACCTTGGTCGCTTTTTATCAATAATTGCACGGATGCTGTAAAAAGGGTTTTGAGGGTAACAAAAATTAATCCTGGTTTGGCCTTTTTGATTAGCACACCCAACGAACTAGTTGAGGACTTGATCTATCACAACGCACATAGATTTAAGAACAATGAGTTTCTAGTTCTATATGGGGATCTTTGTTTTTATCTAAAAAATGAGCCCAATGCCGTTCCACAAACACTTTTCGGAAAAAGAAAAAAACGGAACGCAAAACCAAATCAAGATTGTTATTAGAAAAAAGTTTTCTTACTGATTGGAATCATGATTAGCAATTTGGGTATTTCAATCGTATTTACAGGTTACTACAACTGCTTGAACTTTTCAATAATTTCCACTTCCCTCTTGGTTACTTTACCATAAATGGTGGCCACTTCCTCTAAAATTTCAGTTAAAATGCGCTTTTGCTCTTCGCTAAAATGAACGTGATGCAATTTAAAGTGAGCATTGAACTCCAAAAGAGCGTCTTCAAGTGTAAGTTCAAAATCTTCAGCAGCTTCGAAGGCAAATTCGGTATAATAAGCCAAATCTGTTCCTGAAAAATCGTTTTGCTTTTCAATTAGCGCCATTTTTTCTTGAATCAAATTCATGATTCTATCTCGTTCAATATCTTGTATATAACCATCGCTTTTCGCTAACGCATATAGCAATTTACCATATGTAATGTAGAAATCTTTATTTAGCATAATTCTTTTTTAATCGAAATTAAGTGTGTTGAAGGCTAAGTTTTGTTAAGTGAGGGATTTTGACAAACATTTCGGATTTACCATAAAAAACAGCTTTATTTAGAATCATTCTAAAATACCATTTTTTTGGTATTGTCCATTTTCGGGTTACTCGGTTATTTTGCATTGTGAAAAACTTTATATACACCTTTTTTCTATTAGTAGTTATTCTGAGCAAAACTACAGCACAGGTACGTCAAGACGATTCCTTAAAAGTAAAACATCACAAGGAGCTTATTTTCATGGAAAAACTTCCAACGTTTCTGGGTCCAATACAAGGGACCAATATTTATTCTGGAAAGAAAAATGAGGTGATTCATTTAAACCAATTGGATGCTGATCTTTCTTCGAACAACTACCGTCAAATAATGGCCAAAGTTCCTGGCGTTTCCATTTGGGAAAGTGATGGGTCGGGAATTCAAACATCTGTTTCTACGCGTGGTTTGAGCCCTAATCGGTCTTGGGAATTTAATGTGCGACAAAACGGATTCGATATTTCTTCAGAAGTATTTGGTTATCCTGAAGCCTATTTTACACCTCCGACAGAGGCTGTTGATAAAATTGAAATCGTACGTGGAGCAGGAGCTCTTCAATACGGTCCTCAATTCGGAGGAATGATAAATTATGTTACCAAAAAATATTTAGGTAATAAGCCTTTTTCCTTTGAATCTCAGCAAACAATTGGGAATTATGGACTTTATAACGCGTATAATGCAATCGGTGGAAAAATAAAAAAGTTCTCCTATTTCGGATATCTTCATCACAGAAGTGCAGATGGATGGCGTCAAAACAGCCAGTACCGCACCACAACTGGACACATTTCTCTTTCTTACTCCTTTTCTCCTAAATTCAATGCAACATTGGAGTACACACACATGGACTATAAAAGTCAACAACCTGGTGGTTTGACTGATTCGATGTTTTTAGAAAATGCTCAACAATCAAATCGTGCAAGAAATTGGATAGGCACCCCATGGAACACGGCTGCGCTTCATCTCGATTATTCATTCAATGACAAGGCGAAAATTGGGTTAAAGATTTTTTACACCAATGCTCAACGAAATAGTATCGGCTTCTTGAAAGATATTTTTGTGACAGATTCATTAAATGGTTCATTCTATAACAATAGACAAGTAGATCGCGATTGGTACAACAACATTGGTGGTGAATTACGGTACTTACAAAAATATAATTTGTTGAGCAACGAATCTGCTCTATCTGCCGGAATACGAGTTTACTCTAGTGAAACAACAAGAAAACAAGGCGGAGTCGGCTCTGTTAATAGTGACTTTAATTTGGAAATCGTTTCACGACAAACAAGCAATTTAGGTTCATTTGATTACAAAAGAGAATTGAATTTTACAACAAGAAATGGTGCTGCTTTTATTGAAAACATGTTTCAGTTGACAAAACGTTTAAGTATTACCCCAGGAGTTCGGTTGGAATACATCAATTCAGGGGCTTTTGGAACGATAGACAAACCTAACCTAGGTGTTTCCATTGCTGTTCCAAACCAAGTGAGAACGATACTTTTGGCGGGTGTTGGAGCAGAATTCAAGGCAACAAAAAATTCAAACGCTTATGCCAACTTCAGTCAAGCCTATCGCCCGGTTACGTATTCTGAATTCACCCCTGCAGCCACCACAGATTCTATTGATTCAAATCTAAAAGACGCTAGTGGATACAACATCGATTTTGGTTATCGAGGAACGATCAAGGACTTCTTAACGTTCGATGTGGGAGCATTTTATTTGTTTTATGACAACCGTATAGGAACGATCAGTGTTAACAATAAAAATTTAAGAACAAACATCGGAGCATCGGTTAGTAAAGGAATTGAGTCTTTTGTTGAGCTTGATGTTATGCGCATTTTTACAGAAAAGTCTAAAATTGGCAATCTAAAACTATACGCAAATATTTCTTTTATAGATGCACGCTACACGCGTTGGGATGATCCCGCAGCACTGATTGATTCAACAAAAGATTTTACAGGGAATTATGTGGAAAATGCACCGCGAACAATCAATCGTTTTGGGTTGACATACAAATACAATCGTTTTTCATTAAATCTTCAATTAAATCAAGTTGGTGCCGTTTACACAGATGCTCTTAATACAGAGCTTGCCAATACTCGTGCTACAATCGGTAAAATATCGGGATATCAAGTTATGGATGCTTCGTGCACATACCTTATTAACGGAAAGTACAATGTAAAGACCGGTGTGAACAATTTAACGGATGAACGCTATGCTACACGTCGCGCAGGCGGGTACCCAGGCCCGGGATTATTACCCGCGAATGGGCGCACGTTTTACTTTTCGATTGGGGTGAAGTTTTAAGACAGCTTATTTTGTCCTTCTAATTTAATCCTGAAACTTGTTCCTTTATTGAGCTCCGAAACAAAGCTGATTTCTCCGTCGTGGTTTTCTACAATTTGCTTCACCATGGATAAACCAATGCCGCTACCGGAACTTTTTGTAGTGAAATAGGGAACGAAAAGCTTTTCTTGTTCGTCCTTGGAAATTCCGCAGCCATTGTCAGAAACATCTATGAAAATAGAGTCGTTGTCTTTTTGAACGGAAATCGTTATTTCACCATTTTCTATTCCTTCTAGCGCATGAATGGCATTTTGAATGAGGTTGTTGAATACTTGAACCCACTGTTCCTTATCGATTTTCAAGATTAATTGTTTCTCGCTCGACTTGATATTAAACTTAATTTTTTCTTCAGCCTCAAACAAGGAAACTGAATTTTCAATCAAAACAATTAAATCAACTTCTTTTTTATTTGGGTCAGGCATTTTAGCAAAGCGGGAAAACTCGTTTGCTATCCGAGTCATTCCATCAATTTGTTCGATAATGGAATTCATAACACGCTTAACTTTATTCGTTGAGTGCATGTCTGAGGGGTCGTAAACGCGGAGCAATTGTTGAATACTCAGCTTCATTGGTGTGAGTGGATTCTTGATTTCATGAGCAACCTGTTGCGCCATTTCGCGCCAAGCAGATTCTCGTTCAGTTTTTGCCAGTTTTTTGGCTGCCGTTTGCAACTCATCTAACTTCAAGTTGTAAGCCGTAACAATCGTTCCAATTTCATCTTTTCCTGGATATTCAATCTTTACGTCTGAAGTTATTTCCAATCCGACAACTCTTTTTTGGAGTAGTTTCAATGGCGATGTTACCCAATTCGACACAAGCAAAGCGATACCTATTGACAATAATAAAAGTATAATGAACACATTTACAACAGCTATTACAAAGCTTTTTAGTTGTTCTTCATATGCTTGCTGTTGACCAAAATGCTGAAGATTGAGATAACCCAATAATTTTTCCTCGCCATTGTAAATTGGCTGATACGAGGAAACGTAGTTGAGTTTTCCAATGTTTTCTTTTTGAGTAAAGAAGCTTCGTTTTTTACGTTTGATTTTTTCAAAAGCTTCTGGGTTGATTTGTTCGCTTAACAACCCTTGATTGAACACTTTGCTTCGAGAAGATGCGACCAAATAACCTTGTCTATCATAAATATTCAAATCCGTTTCAAAAACACGAGCTAACTTAACGAGCACCGATTCCAAAAAACTACCC
>JBILIY010000154.1:0-4394 GCA_044368815.1 Crocinitomicaceae bacterium | reverse complement strand
GACTTGTCAGACATTGTTACTTTTTCAAAATTGAATTGGTTAATAACTTCCACAAATTCTGTTTCATTCTGAATTTTCTTGTATTTTGCATCGTCACGTGATATGTAAATATTTAAGTCTTTATTAATTGTAAATTGTTTTTTCTCTTTAAAAAAATTCCTAATAGAAAAAACGTGTTCTGGAATTAACATGGGTGTCCACGGCTTAACCTCAGGCATAACCAAATTTTTAACAAAAATGTGATTGTCGTTTGGAATTATTTCAATTTTCAATTTTGGAAATAGGCTCAAGGTTTCATTTACATATCGAATTTTTTTCCAACCTTCGGGGTAAATTAAAATTAAATCCTCTAAATCATCTTCTACCATTAAAAGCCGAGGAAGGCACTCTGTTAACCAAAAATAATAACTGAACCAAGGTGAATGAATTATTAAATATTTTCTATTATCATCTAATCTTTTAAAAGGCAAACTTTTTCCAAATTTGCATACCAATAACTGCTCAATTGCTTTCCGCCAATGTCTAAAATAAAAATTATCATCATCATATATGGTATGACCAATATTAGGGGCACAGCCCTCTACCAATAACCCATTTTTAATTACAAGTCCGTAATGGTTAACAAAAGCATTTTTTATTTCCCTTACCTCGAGTTTTACATTTAGATAAGCGTTATCCTGCTTGAACAAATGAGACCATTCCTCTTTATAGTTCAAAGGATCTTTGTAAGTTATCTGATGTGTGCTCTGAAACTTCTTTGTTTGCAAAATTGAATGATTTTTTTAGCACAGAAACCTAAAATTGGAATGTTAAATCCCAAAATAACTGTGAGCGGCTTCAATGTTCTACCATTGTAACCTTTCGGATAAAGTATAAATGATTTTAAGCCAAACTTCAGTACTGATATCTTTTGATTTAGTAGGTCAGCTTTAACCGCAAGATGATAATTACACATACTTAATAAACGCAACTTAGAAAAAAGCGGTAGTTTTCCTTTAAATTCTCGTTTTTTGAAAATTCGTTTTAAATAGAATAGCTCTTTTTCCCACTTTTTAGAGTCTCCATGTGTAAAGCTATCTAAAGCAGCAACATAAACTGTTGTTCTCTCCTGAAGTTGATAAACGGGGAATCCCGAAGCTACAATTCGCATGGAAGTATCCATATCTTCACAGATAATGACTCTAGGATCGAATTGTAATTGCTCAAAAATACTTTTATGAACAGCCCAACGCTGGGGATTTACAGTAAAATTCAAAAAGTAATGATATGGTTCATTTGCATCAAAATTCGGGCAAAAACGGTCGCTTCTCTCTCCACTTTCATTTTCATTGTAAGCATTTGAAAAGTAAAAAGCTTTTTCAAAACTTCTTGATTTGATTAAATCATAAATTCTGCTCAAATGAAAAGGCAAATGGTAGTCATCGCTATCCAAAAAACAGATAAACTCACCCTTTGCATGTTCAATCCCAATATTTCTAGAAACACAACGCTCTAAATTTACTTCATTGTGAATGACTCGTATTTGAGGATTATCGATTTTATCCAAAATTTCTTTGGTTCCATCTGTACTTGCATCATTTACAACAATTAATTCCCAATTATTAAATTCTTGGTCTAGAATGCTTTGAATCGCTCGAATGATGCTGTTTTCGCGATTAAAAACAGGAAGAACTATTGAAAAAAATAGATTATTTTCCAAGATTCAATTGATTGTATTTATGTAATAATTCATGATAGGATTTATCATATTCCCCACGCACTTTCAGAAAATAGATCATTTGAGCAAAGCTCCGTTTTAATTCTAGCTTTTTTTCTTGCCCCCTGGTAAAAAAAAGTTTAACTAAATCTTTGAGTGTGTAGCAAAATTCTTTGAACCAAAAAAAACGAATCGGACTGCGAAGTTCACCACTGAAAATTCTTAAATAAAGCTTTCCAACAGGAAAACCAACTTTGAACATGGTAAGAAGTTTAATACGATACTCTTCTGTTAATCTGCTAGGTTGAATATGATGATTAAAAATGAGGTTTTCCGAATACCATATTTCATATCCACAAAAACGCAACCACCAACACAATTCACCATCTTCGGCTCCTGTAACGACACTTTTTCCGATTCGAGAAGGCAATAATACTTGAAAACCAGCTTCAATTGCTTTTCGATAAGCAGCCATATTTAAAAACATTCCAGCACCGTAGATGACGTTTCGTTCAGGACGCACATCACCCGTTTTTTTTGCTTGCGGCGCACAGGCATACATATAGGCCATGCTCTCGAACCAAGCAGGTATCTCAACTGTGCTATGTATAATACCTCTTCCGCCCAAGGCTCCAATAATTGAGTTGGCTTGAAGTAATTCATAACCATTTTGAAGATAATCTGGAAGCAATTCATTGTCATCGTCACATATCAGTGCAAACTCAGTTTGGATATGATTCAAACCGGTTGTTTGTGCATGTATTTTACCTGGATTACTCTCGTAAATTACTTCCATTTGGAAAGGACTCCCCAATTGATTCCATTTTTCTATGACAAATTCAGATGTTCCGTCTTTGCTTGCATTGTCCACTACAATTAACTTTACAAAAGGAATTTGATTAAAATCTACCTTACTAAGTCCCTCTAGTGTTTTCGGAAGATTATCCTTACCGTTATAGGTACTAATTAATATGGTAATTCCTTCTTTCAACTGGTTAATAGGTGAATTTATTTTTAAGGCTATTTATTGGTTTTTCAAATAAGAACCAGGAAATAGATGACAGAAAAATAAGAATGAATAGGTATATTATTAATTGAATATTTCCACCTACATATGGTAAGATAGAATAATTTGTATATGGGATTTTCAAGTTTATTTCAAGAAAATAGGTGCTTAACTTTTGATAAATATTTGGTAAAAAATTATGAAACAAATACATACTGTAACTAATCTTTCCAAGATAAACAGTAACGTTATTTTCAAATAGTTTAGAAACCCAATTTTTTGTAATTAATAAATTAATTAAATGAATTGAGATGATTGAGATTAAAAAACGATAAAGAATATTTTGCGAAGGTGTAGGGAATTTCAAAAAAACGATGAGTATTGCTAAAACTATAATGGCTAGTATTGATAGATAAAAAATTATTTTTCGAGAATAATCAGTCAAAAGATTATTTTTAATGAAGTAGGCTAAAAGTGCACCTAAACCAAATGAATCAAGGCATGAAGGAGTGGTGAAAATATAAAACCCTCCTCTTCTTAACAATTCAGGACTAAAAAATTCAAAATAAACCCGAGAAAACAAACCTAAAAAAATTAAAGTAATAATGGCATGTAAAGTATACTTTCTATTAATCAATAACAAGACAAAAGGCCAAAATAAATAAAATTGTTCTTCTACACCGAGGGACCAAAGTGGCATAAAATCACCGATCCAATCTGAGCGAAAATACAGATAAAAATTAGTCATATATCCAAAAAACCAATATTGACTATTCTTATCAAATTCGAAAAGGTACGGCGCAAAAAGAACTAAAATTATTAATAAAAGATAATAAATCGGAAATATTCTAATAGTTCGACGAATGTAGAAAACTGAAAAGGCTCTTTTTAATGAAATTTTATTTTGATCAATGGCTTTTTTAGAATCCATTAGGATTCCCGAAATTAAGTAGCCGCTTAAGACAAAGAATACCGTTACACCAATTGTTCCAAAAGGAATGGAATGTAGAAAGGTTGGTACATATTGACCATGATCAAATACTAGAGCCCAATGATCAAATACAACGGCTAAGACCGCAAATGCTCTCAGGGAATCAATTGATTTTACGTATGACATTATTTTATAAATTCAGTAAAAAAAAACTACCTAAAATTAAAACCATTTAAAAAATACCGTTTTACCAAAATCAAACGTCATTATTTTTAAGCTTACCAAAAATTAATTTTGAATAAGGTACCAAGTATTTATGATAGAGGTCTCTCTTTGGATGATTGCACCTGGGCATCCAAGGCTTATTTCGACTTGTGAAGTGAATTACAATTGGATTACTAACATACTCGTTATATTTTTCTTCATTCAGCTCAAAATAAGAAGGAGGAAAAAAATCCGGAAAAAAATAAAAATGGGTTAAATTTAGATTAGGGTTTAATCTCAACCATTTATTTTTAAAGCAATAATTTAAAACATCTTGATCCCAATATTTAATCTTTTCTGACGATGAACAAATAAAATTAATAAGCTGATTTTCAACTTTATCTTCTCTCCACTTTTTCAAATTAATAATCATAACACCTGCATTAAAATAGTAATCACTAATATTTAAATTCAGTCTTTTTTGATCCGATAAGTCAATAATTTCGCGAGATGCCGCTAGGTAATGATTAGAAATATCGCAGTTTATTAGTCCCTTA
>JBILIY010000153.1:0-4396 GCA_044368815.1 Crocinitomicaceae bacterium | reverse complement strand
AGTCGCCTGATGCGGGATACAAACCAGAAGATTTTTGAGCAAAATATCCGTTCAATTCAGTCATATGATTCGTATAATCTTGAAAATAATCGTGATGTGGAGCAAATTCGGCGTCAGTTGTACCAATAGGAAACAATAGTTCTTCTGCATAGGTATGAGCATTAAAAGCCATTTCAAAATCATTATTCTGAACCAACCACCTAATTGCTTGTGTTTCAGGCTCAGAAAAAGCAGAAGGACCACAATACGTATCGTTGCTTGGCGTTGAACTAGTCCCCGTTGTTCCCCAACCGTATGAATAGTTTCTATTCAAATCGACTCCGAATGTTCCGTTTCCATTATTTCTTCGGTTTTTGCGCCACATTCCACCCCCATTTGGGTTTGTAGTTTCATTGTATACGTATCCATCCGGATTAATGCAAGGAACAAAATACATTTGCGTATTATTTACAAGGTAAGTTACCTCATCGTTTGTTCCGTAATTTTCTAACAAATACCACATGTAAAAAATCGTTTCCATCAAACTCATTGGTTCACGGGCGTGGTGAATAGCGGTGTACAAGACTTTTGGTTCGCCTGATTCGTTCGTATTTGGATTATCAGAAATTCGAACATGGTAAATCGGTCTATTTCCTACTGTTAAAAAAGTCGAAATCGGCGCTTTGGTTGTAATTAAATTCGGATATTGAGCTGCCATTGCGTCTAATTCTGCCAACATTTCATTGTATTTGAGATACCCGCCCATCGTTCCTAAATTGAAATTCGATGGTGTCGCAGGAGAAAAAGTAGAGGGTCCACCGCCACCTGTTCCAGAGCAATTTGTATTTTTTAGAACATTCTCAGATTCTTTACTCGGATTATTCAACTGATCAAAATAATATTTTTCAACATCGGCTATAAGAATTTCATAGTCATAGCCATACTTTTGCATAATTGAAATTTCATCTTTTGAGAAATCTGAAATGAAAAACAAGCCTTCTTTTCTAATTTTAAAAGCTCCTCGTTTGTACCAAAAACCTTAACACGAGAATAATTTTGAGAAAAAGAATAAGAACTAATTGAGAGAAAAAAGGCAAATAATACAAATAATTTTGAGATTTTCATGTTTGATAGTTTAGCTTTTCAATATTACGAAAAAATTGGCAAAGAATTTATATTAACAGCTTTTCTGGAAAGGCAACCAAAAAACTTTTTTGCTGTTTTCTACGTAGTATAATCGTATTTTTACATTAGTTTGAAAGTCGCTATATTTATATTACTTCTTTTAATTGCGTTTAAATCGACGTCTCAATCCGTTTGGATAACCCCGAACAGAGGTCAATGGGATGAACGTATAAGATATAGTATGGATTTAAATCAAGGTAAACTTTATTTAGAAGAAACAGGCTTGACTTATTATCTCACAGATGCACTTGCACACAATCACGTTGAACACGATCACCATGAAAATGAAAAAAATGGGATTTCATATCACGTAATTAAACAAGAATTCATTGGAGCCAATTCAAATTGTTTTAAAATCGAAAAAAATCCCTCTTCTCACTACAAAAATTTCATCCTTGGCTCCAATAAATCTAATTGGAAATCAAACATTTATTCATACTCGGAAGTCACTTATTCCGAATTCTATCCAGGTATCGATTTATTTTACGCGACTGACAAAGACCAACTTTCTTATAACTTCAGAGTTTTTCCAACTGGAAATCCTGAACAATTAAAATTCACACTTCCAGGAGCTGAAGCAATTTCAATTGATAATGATGGGAATCTTCACATTAAACATCATTTCGGTGAAATAATTCAATCGAAACCTGTTGCCTGGACTATAAACGGCGAAGGAATTAAACAAAAGGTTCCATGTTCATTTGGAATTGAAAATGATGTTGTCGGATTTTTATTCCCAAATGGTTATAATAAAAACGAAGAATTAATAATAGACCCTAGCCTTACATTTTCAACGTTTACAGGATCTACTGCTGACAATTGGGGATTTACGGCAACTCCAGACGTTAATGGAAATTTATTTGGTGGAGGAATAGTTTTTGGAACCGGATATCCTCTTTCCACAGGAGCTTATGATGTAAGTTTTAATTCAGGAACAGGGACATTCCCAATGGACGTTGGAATCACCAAATACAATTCTTCAGGAACGAACATACTCTATTCAACTTATATTGGAGGAAGTGGAAATGAAACACCTCATTCCATTGTTTGCGCGCCAAATGGAGAACTTTACATCTACGGTGTAACCTCTTCAACAAATTTCCCAATGGCTGGATCTCCTTACGATAATTCCCACAATGGTGGTCCTTATGAATTAGAGAATTCATTGGAATTCAATGGAGCTGACATCTACGTTGCTCGTTTGAGTGCAAATGGAACTACGCTTCTTTCCTCAACATTCATTGGAGGAAGCGATACCGATGGATTGAATACAAATTCCTTAAATTATAATTACGGAGATCAATTTCGAGGAGAAATCATTTTAGACAATAACCAAAACGTTTACATCGCAAGTACGACAGCCTCTTCCAATTTCCCAACTGTATCTGCTAGTCAAACAATGCTATCTGGAGCTCAGGACGCTATAATCTTTAAGTTAAACCCAAACTTAAGTTCCCTTCAATGGAGCACCTATTTCGGAGGGACCGGATTGGAAACTGGAAATTCGGTAACCGTTTCTGCCAATGGATCAGCATATGTCGCAGGCGGAACATCTTCTTTCTCACTTCCAATTTCTACAGGAAATGATCTAAATTTTAACGGTGGACTCTCTGATGGTTATGTGTTGCGTCTTAACCAATCTAATGGTCAATTTAATTCTGGAAGTTATATGGGGCTTGGGGAATACGATCAAACCTATTTTGTTGATACGGATATCGACAATTTTGTCTATGTCTATGGTCAAACGGAATCAAATTGGTCAATTTCTCCGGGATGTTACGGAACACCAAATTCAGGTCAATTTGTTCAAAAATACTCAGCAGATTTACAAACTATTTCCTGGACAACAATGATTGGCGGAGGTAGTGGACACGTAGAAATTTCACCAACGGCATTTTTGGTTTCTGACTGTTATGATATCTATTTGGCTGGCTGGGGAGGAATTTTAAATCAGAGTGGACAAGCCGCATCCTCAACAAGTAATGGTTTTCAATGCACAGCGGACGCTTTCCAACCCGTTACCAACGGAAATAACTTTTATGTAGCCGTTTTGGACCAAGATGCGAGCGCCCTTAAATACGCAACTTTTATGGGTGGAACAAATAGCAGTTACAACCATGTTGATGGAGGTACAAGTCGATTCGATAAATCTGGAAGAATTTACCATGCCGTTTGTGGAGCTTGTGGTGGAAATGATTTTGGTTTTACAAGTACACCCGGAAGTTGGTCTCCTTCAAACAATAGCTCCAATTGCAACATGGCTACATTCAAATTTGAACTAAGCACTATTGAAGCGGCTGCAGCTCAACCAGCTCCATTGATCTGCATTCCGCAATCGGTGTATTTTCAAAATAATAGTACGAATGGAAATGCCTTCTCTTGGGACTTTGGTGATGGGAATTCTTCAACTGAATTTGAACCGATTTACCAATATACTGAACCAGGAATTTACGATGTAACGTTAGTAGTATATGACACGAATGGTTGTTTTAGCTCCGATTCAGTGACTATTACGGTTAATATTGGTGCATTTGAAGGAGGAGTTGTTCAACCTTCGAGTCCGATTTGTCCTGGCGAATCTTTTCAATTTGAAGCATTTGGCGGAGCGAACTACAGTTGGACACCAGCCAACTTGCTCGACAATCCCAATGTTTTTAACCCAACAGCAACAATTTCCTCAACAACAACATTCAACGTGGTAATTTCGGATAGCTGTGGATCAATTACAGTTCCTGTAACCTTAGAAGTATTTGAGAATTCCATCGCTGTTTCACCAGACACTAGTATTTGTATTGGAGCTTCAGCTGAATTAGAAGTCGTAACAAATGGAACTGTTACATGGATTCCTTCAACTTTTCTAGATAACCCAGGTAGTCTTAACCCAATTTCCACTCCTACTTCATCCATAACATACACGGTCAGCGCTGTGAGTCCGAACGGGTGTTTAAACGAAGATTCCGTAACCATTTCGGTATTTTATAATCCACCTGTTCCTGTGATTCCCGATTCATTAAACATGTGTAGAGGTTCGTCCATCTCAATTTTAGCCTCAGGCGGAGATTCGTATTCATGGAATCCAAATTTATACATCAACACAATAGATGGACCACTTGTTACCGTAAATCCTCCAACAGATCAATGGTATTATTGCGATGTTTCAAATGCGTGCGGAACAGTTCTAGACTCTGTTCTAATTCTTTTGGTAGAGGCCAATATTCAAGCAGGAAACGAT
>JBILIY010000152.1:0-4416 GCA_044368815.1 Crocinitomicaceae bacterium | reverse complement strand
CTGTTACATCATCTGCGAACCATTCACCCAACCCATCAGGAGAGGAGAACATTTTTTCAAGAATTCGCGGAGAAGAATTCAAGATAAATTCCAATTCATATTTTTCTTTCATGGGATAGGCTTAAAGTACTACTTTTGCTTATTTACGGCAATATAAGAATTTTTTTTGAATGGCGCTAATCGATTCCTTTGAAAAAAGTGGTAATTTTCTATTTAAATACCGCGGACATTTACCGCTAGTTCTATTTTTATTTGCCATTCCGGTAGCAATTTCTACTCCGTATGAAGTTTTAGATCAAAATGTGTTCGTTCGGTCAATAATATGGATTCTTTCATTTTCATTAGTCGCTATTGGACATGTTATTCGGATTTTGACAGTTGGAAGAAGACACATGCAATCATCAGGGAGAAATCGCAGTCATCAAGTTGCTAATGAATTGAATACAACTGGAATTTATTCCTTGGTTCGTCATCCGCTATATTTGGGAAATGCGCTGATTTGGTTGGGATTGGTTAGTTTTTTGGAAAACATCTGGTTCATTTTTATTTTCATTTTCATTTTCTGGGTATACTATGAGCGAATCATGTTCGCTGAAGAACAATTTCTTGAACGACAATTCGGCGAAAAATTCAAAAAATGGTCGGAAAAAGTACCCGCTTTCTTTCCCAGCTTTCGAAACATTGTCCCTTCAAATGCTGCGTTTTCATGGCGAATTGTATTTAAAAACGAATATCCTGGCTGGATTTCATCTATGACAACAGTTCTTTTCTTGCTTATTCTAAAACAGTCAGTAATCAATCATAAAATTGAGTTGAATCCAAATGATGGGTATTTCGCACTTTTCATTCTGATTTTTGGTCTAACCTTCAAAGCAATTAAGAAGTTCACGAATCTATTTAATCCCATGGATTGATTTGAAATTGTTTTTTCGTAACCTTACTTCAATTCTGAATTTTATCTTTGTCAAAAATTTGTGAGCTATGAAATTGTTTGTTTTTCTTGGAATTTTGGTTGTTACTTCTGCAGCGCTTGTTTACGTTGTTTATTTGTTCTTGAAAAAGCAAGGTGAGAAGGAATTGATTTATTTGCAAGGCGAATTAAAAAAACAACGTCAAGAATATTTTCTTCCGACACGATTAGAGGCCTATCAACGTGCGATTTTATTGATGGAGCGCA
The DNA here is from genome assembly GCA_044368815.1 of Crocinitomicaceae bacterium. Lineage (GTDB taxonomy): Bacteria > Bacteroidota > Bacteroidia > Flavobacteriales_D > Crocinitomicaceae > UBA952. The sequence continues at coordinate 3,239 of JBILIY010000152.1, read as the reverse complement.
TTCATCCGAATAGCTTGGTTATGCGTTTACACAATCCAGGTTTTCCGGCAAGAGCTTTGCAAATGGAATTCATTAAGTCGATTCGAGAGGAATACGATCACAATGTAGCACAACAACTTTTTATCTCGCCGGAAGGTTGGCAAATGATTAAGAATTCAAAAGAAGATATCATCAAACTTATCAATGCGGCGGGTGAACAAATGAGTCCTACTTCTAACGGATTGGATTTATCTTCCAAAATTTTCGAAATGCTCGCTCAGTTGAAACAATTGCCTTCGGAAGTAACGGTTGAATTTTTAAAGAAAGAATTTCAGCAACTATTTTGATTTTTGCCCTTTACGAGAATAGTGCTTTTCGTATCATAATCTTATTATATTGATTTTTATTAATCGTATAGTATTCCTATATTTACGTATCAAATCGTATCAGATTAGATTTTCTTAATCGTATCATAATCTTATATTTTCATATCAAATCGTATCATTATGAATGAAAATAGATTGGGAATTAATAAATGCAATTAGTGACATCGATCGTTGTGATGCGAACTGGTTAGCGATTGAACGTGCCGAAGGAAAATCGATTTACATCATTATTCAGAATCGTCCGAACATTCAATCAGGAGAAATCGCTGATAAATTGGCAATACCTTCACCAACTGTAAAACGCATTTTATTTGAATTACTTCAAAAAGGATTGATTGAAAAACAAGGAAAGGGTCGAAACATAAGCTACAGGATTTATTAAAAACTAAAAGCTTTGCAGTCATTCGATTATGAGCACAAAGCTTCTACTTAATATTGGATTTCTTATGCGTTACCAATTTCCTCTAATGGAATTCGTTGGGGAGCCAATTCCATGTTCTTAAAGCTCGATGGCGTAATTCCTGTCATTTTTTTGAATTGGTTGGAAAGGTGTGCGATGCTGCTGTAATTCAATTTATAGGAAATTTCAGACAAATTCAATTCACCGTAAAGTAATAATTCCTTGATGCGTTCTATTTTATTGATGATAATGAATTGTTGGATTGTCATTCCAGTAATTGAACGAAATACATTCGATAGATATGTATAATTGTGGTTCAATTTTTCGCTGAGAAAAACCGAGAAATTAACTTTTATACTTTCGTCTGAATAATGTATCATGTCAATGATGACCAATTTAATCTTCTCGCACAAAATGGTTTTATGATCGTCCATCAATTCCAAACCTGAGTTTTTCAGTTTGTTTTTAAAATCTAATTCTTGGATAAGAGATAAATCTCTCAGAATTTCAACTGAACCAAGTTCCACATTTTGATGCGCAATTCCCATATCTTCTAAAATTTGTGAAAGTTGACTCTTGCATCGGTTACTGACCATGTTTTTGATGTAAAATTTTAAAGCCATAATTGTAAGTTTAATTGTGATTAGTAAAAATTAAATTGGTTTGTTTAATTACTGAATTTCAAAATTGATTTCTTTTAAGAGTTGATCATTAGGAATCGGATCGTTCGACCATTGTTCCTTTCCGATTTTATGAAAAATGTCGACGTTAAGCCCAAAATCGTTTTTCAAGGTCGTTTTCAGTTCATTTGCTTTCATTTCCTCATCGATGAATAAGAATCCATCGTTATTTGCATCCCTGCATTTCTCAAGCATTTTTTTATGATCTAAATATTCTTTAATCTTTTCGTATATTGAGGATGGGTGCATGTTGTAAAACTCCAATTTCAAATGGGGGAAAAACTCGTTGAATTCGTTTTGAATGGATTTGATTTTCCGTCGGTTGTTTATTTCTATTTTGTACATATTTTTTTCTGATTAAGTGTTTTCAATTTCAAGTATTTCAATAACTTCAACTTGTTTGCGAATTTCTTTTTCAACGCTGATTCTTGCCATTAAATACGTTACTGTTGATTCAGCTCCCTGATTGATATTGATATGATCATGCTCCAATCCGTCATAACAGCCTCCTGAAATGGGATTGTAAATAATTTGGCCCAAATGATTGTGTCCGAGATACCACTCGAAAGCAGTTTTCATAAATGACAAGTATTTGTGATCCTCAAAACAATTTCCAAATTCTTGCAATGCGATGATCGTATAAGCCACATCAATGGGTTGCTCCCCAAAAGGTTGAACCTCTTTTCCCTTGGAATACCAGGTGCGATTTGAAATAACTGAAATGTGTCTTTTTGTAAACAGTATGTCCAAAAGAAAATCAAAGGATTCTTTAGCGATTTCCTTGAATATGGAATCATTGGAAACATAATAGGCATAAAGCAATGATTCCGGAATGATTGCGTTCGCATAAGTTAGCGAATTTTCATACCAATGCCAATCGGGTTGACGTTCTTTGGTGTAGTAATCAACTAATATATCGGCTAGTTCAAGAATTGTCCTAGACGTAGATTTGTTGTTTATAATAAGGTTAAAGTGATACAATCCCTTGATTGTAAATGCAATGGCGCGAGGTGACTTCAAGTTTTTAAGATGAACCATTGAATTTTCGACCAAGCGTTCAATTCTTGAATAATATTTTTGTCGATGTAATTTTTGGTGCGACATGAATACTCCTAAAGCATAAATTGCTCTACCGTTACTGTCCTCAAGATTTTCTTTGAAGTTGTGATCGGTATATTCGTTAAATCGGTTGACGTAATTAAGGAACTTACCGTCGCTCTGTTGGGAATTCTCTACAAACCGAAAATAGATGTCAATTAATTCAAGTACTGCTTTATCCTCTGTGAGTTCGTAATATTCGGACATCGCAATTAAGGCCCTGGCATTATCATCAAGTGTGTATCCGGATTCTAAATCAGGTAATTCCGCTGTAGAAAATTGAATGATACCAATTTGACTTGTCGTATTGAAAAAGTGATTAAAATTGAATTCTGGTATTTTGAATTTTAGCTCTTTAATTTCCTCAGAAGCAAGCTCCTCCTCAATCAAAGTCATGTATTGAATTGCGACATTGTGCCAGGATGAAGGTCGCGTGTTCTGAAGCGCGTTTATTTTCATTTGAGCAAGATTGCTTGGGTTTTGAAGCAAGTAATTCGCTGCCTGAGCAAGTTGAGAGGCATCTTGAAATTCGATTAAAATTCCTGCTGATTTCAATTGATCTTTTGCCTGTGGAATCTTAGTTGAAATGATAGGACAACCACACCCCATAGCATATGCAAATGTTCCGCTCACTGCTTGAAAAGGATCGTTGGAAGTAAAAAGGTAGATGTCTGTCAATTGCAGATATTCATGTAG
>JBILIY010000151.1:0-4419 GCA_044368815.1 Crocinitomicaceae bacterium | reverse complement strand
AAATCGACCAAGGGAGAAATAGTCAAAAAGCAATCTTTGGATTTTACTTCAACCAAGTGTTTTTTGAATAATACTTCTGCAAAATCGTAGTATTGAATACTTGTATCTTTCAAGTAATCATGTAAATTGCATCGATTTTCGGTGGTGGGAAGAAACGAATTTCTGAAGTAAGTTGTTTTATAAATAGTTTGATTATTAGTAATGTAACTATCATTATGAATCCGGAAAAGATGATCTCGATAAAAGGAATGTGTTGAAATTAAATTATGTTGTGCAATTAAAAAGTTAAAATGAACCAAAATGGAAACAAGAAAAATCGTCCTCATGGCAGAATGTCTAGCAGTGGCTTTGTTTTTGCAATGAAGAATGGATTTAACAGATTGGCTTTGTTGTATCGTAATGGTTGTTTTGTATCTGCATCATAAACTGAACCTCCGAGTGCTTCCAAAATTGCTTGTCCAGCGGCTATATCCCATTCCATGGTAGGAGCAAATCGCGGATAGGCATCAGCTCTGCCAAAAGCTAAGTCGAAAAATTTAAGTGAGGATCCTTTTTTAAGAAATTCGATTTTTTCTGAAACAATATGAAGTTCATCAATGAATTCCAAAATTGGTCCCGAATGATGACTTCTAGAACAAGTCATAACCAATGGTGAATTAATGTTTTGTGGTGTTTCGATTTTATTCCAATTTTCACTGTTATTAAAATCATCGAAGTGAAAAGAATAAACACCAAACTCTTTACCGCCAAAAATTATTTCTTGCTTAACAGGGGAAGCAATTACACCAAAGACAGCTATTTCCTCTCTAATAAGCGCAATATTCACGGCAAACTCCCCATTTTTACTTACGAATTCTTTAGTTCCGTCTAATGGATCAATACACCAACACTCAGTCCATTTCAAGCGATCTTCAAACTTTGATTTTTCACTTTCCTCTCCAGTTATTGGAATATTTAGAGGCGTTAGAATATCGGAAATAATTTCTGTTGAAGCGAGATCAGCCTTTGTGAGCGGTGAGCCGTCCTCTTTATAGATAGGTGAAAAGCCTTCTTCGTAAATCTCAATGATTTTTTTCGAGGCCTCAATCGCTGCCTCAATCGCTTTTTGGTATTTTAATTCGAGCTTAATCAATTTTTTAGATCACCATTTCAGGAACGAAATCTGGAACTACCAAATCACCTTCGGTTTTGGAAATAATTTCTTCAACGCTAACGCCAGGGGCTCGTTCAATCAAGTGGAATTTTCCGTCTTTGATTTCTAAAACAGCTAATTCAGTAACAACTTTTTTAACACAACCAACGCCAGTTAATGGAAGCGTGCATTCCTTAAGAATTTTTGACTCACCGGCTTTATTGCTATGCATCATGGCAACAATTATGTTTTCAGCTGAAGCAACTAAATCCATAGCGCCTCCCATTCCTTTGACCATCTTACCTGGAATTTTCCAGTTGGCGATATCACCGTTTTGTGAAACTTCCATTGCTCCTAGAACAGTTAACTGAACATGTCGACCCCGAATCATAGCGAAAGAGGTTGCAGAATCAAAGAACACAGCTCCTTTTTTAACTGTTATGGTCTGTTTTCCCGCATTTATAAGATCAGCATCTTCTTCTCCTTCGAAAGGAAATGGCCCCATACCCAATATCCCATTTTCTGATTGAAATTCAACATCCAATGAATCAGGAACATAGTTTGCGACTAAAGTAGGAATTCCAATTCCCAAGTTAACATACCACCCATTTTGCAATTCTTGCGCGATTCTTTTTGCTATTCCGTTTTTATCTAAAGCCATTTTTTTTGATTTGAAAATTTGATAATTAGGTTAATTTGAAAATGGAATTTGTGGTTTGTTACCATTTTTTGAGGTTGCTAAAATCTTACTCATAACTTTCGAAATGACCTCAATTTGTTCAGTTAAATTGTCATCGAATGGATACGAATCAATTTCTTTGCAAATTGCCAACCAATAAATAGTTTCATCACATTCCTTAGCTGCAATTTTGAATTTATGAATAAAATCATTTTTGGATTCAGCATTTTGAGCTTCTCGAATATTTGCTCCTATTGACGTTCCAGATTTCAAAAGTTGCTTAGCGATAACGAATTTCTTTTTTGATTCTAATTCCTCACAATATTTAACAATGGAAATCGCAAACTTGAAAGTTAGATCAACAATTACGTTACTTCGATCATTCCTCATAATTAATAATTTGAATCATTTTCAAATCAGACCATTTTCAAATTATTAATTTCTATAGTCTTTTTCTAACTGTTCGTTGTTCGATGCGCTTTTCAAACTTTTCCCCCTGAAATATGCGTTGAACAAAAATACCAGGTGTATGAATGAAATTTGGATCCAATTCACCAGCCGGAACAAGTTCTTCAACTTCGGCAACAGTAATTTTTCCTGCCATCGCCATCATTGGGTTGAAATTCATGGCGGTTTCTCTGTAAATGAGATTGCCTTCGGTGTCACCTTTCCATGCTTTTACAATCGCAAAATCTGCAGTTAGCGCTGATTCTAAAATATGAGGTTTTCCATTAAAAATTCGAACTTCTTTTCCTTCCGCAACTTCAGTCCCATAACCCGCAGGCGTGAAGAAAGCAGGAATTCCAGCTCCTCCAGCTCTACATCTTTCAGCCAAGCTTCCTTGAGGAATTAAATCAACTTCTAATTCACCTGAAAGCATTTGTCGTTCGAACTCATCATTCTCCCCGACATAACTTGATATCATTTTCTTGATTTGCTTTGTTTGGAGTAATAAACCGAGACCAAAATCGTCAACACCAGCGTTATTGCTAATACAAGTTAAATTTTTAACACCAAGTTTAACTAATTGTGCTATTGAGTTTTCGGGAATTCCACAAAGTCCAAATCCACCCAACATTAGGGTCATCCCAGCTTGGATTCCGACCAACGCCTCCTCTACATTTTTTACTTGTTTGTTCATATGCTAAAAAAATGGAATTTCTGAATCATCTACTGTTTCGGGTTCGGGAGCTTCAGTGCAGTCGTATGCCTCTGAATCATAGTCATCTGGTATATCAAAATCTCGAGTTGTTAAGGCGATAATTGGATCTTTGTATACTTTACCCATATAATATCCATAAATTGGCAATGCCATGCGGGCTCCTTGACCCCAATTCATGCTTCTGAAACGCACAGCGCGGTCTTCAGCTCCAACCCAGACTCCTGTAACTAATTCTGGCGTGATACCGATAAACCAACCATCCGAATTGTTTTGGGTTGTACCTGTTTTGCCTGCTGTTGGAGCGATGGCCCCGTATTTTCCACTTCTAAGGCTTGAACCTGTTCCTCCTTGAATTACCCCTTTCATCATTTTAAGAATTTCATAGGCCACTGTCGAATTGACTACTTGCTCTTCATGTTCTTGTGCTTGATAAATAATTTTTCCATTTTGACTTTCAATTCGTTCAATTGTAGTTGGTCGGATATACTTACCGCTATTGGCAAAAATACATTGTGCTGCTACGAGTTGATAAAGTGATAAATCCATACTTCCAAGGCACATGGATGGAACAACATCGTTTTTATTAAGTGTAATTTCAGCTTGTTTCAATAATTTTTCAATAATGAATGGTCCTCCAGTCTTACTTACAGGATTGAATTTCCCCATCTTAGCCATTACCGCCACTGTAGTTGGGTTAGAGGACATGGCTAACCCTTGCCTTACTGAACCAGCGGCTTCACCTTGAGGGCAATATTGTCCAACTACTTTATTTTGATCGTTAACTAAATCAACACAATATTCACCGGGAGAAAAAGTAGTACAAGGATTTACAACTTTCATTGATAATGCAGCAGCATATACGAAAGGCTTGATAGTCGATCCAACTTGTCTTTTTCCTAATCTTACGTGATCATAACCGAAGTGTTTGAAATTTACTCCTCCAACCCAAGCCTTTACAAATCCCGTTCTTGGATCAATAGAGATTAGACCTGAATGTAAAAATGCTTTATAATAGCGTATTGAGTCATTGGGAGACATGATTGTATCTCTTTCCCCCTTCCATGTAAACACTTTCATTTGAGCTGGAGTATTGAAATTCTTCATTATTTCCTCATCTGAAAATCCTTGAGAAACCAAGTTTTTATATCTACCCGTTGACTTTCTTGCATTATCCATTATTTGGTTAACCATAGATTGGTCTATGGAATTTGAGAAAGGATAATTTTTTAAACCTCGATTATTGTTGTCGAAAGCAGGTTGAAGATCCTCTTTTATGTGTTTTTGCATTGCGTATTCCGCATGACGCTGTAAAGCAGGATTTATAGTAGTATAGATTTTCAATCCATCTTGATAAATATTAAATGGCCGTCCATCTTCGCGAACGTATTTGTAACTACCGTCGCTATTTTTAGCAGTGAGAATTTCAGTTACTTCTTTACGAAGTGA
>JBILIY010000004.1:0-14598 GCA_044368815.1 Crocinitomicaceae bacterium | reverse complement strand
TTCTTCGGAACCCAAATTCTACCAGAGTTTCTTAGCGATTCTGACATCAAAGTCAATTTTGACTGATTTGTTCCGTGCACTGGGATACAAGTTGGGTGAATTTGAACAAAACATGGATTTGCAAATAGCGCTCCTCGTTTGTGCACTTTCCAAGCTGCAGAAACATTACTTCCCATCGCATTAGTCGAGAGGAAATAAACATTTCCGTAACCACCTGAAGCGATAATCACAGCATGAGCTGAATGTCTTTCGATTTCTCCAGTAACTAAATTTCTTGCAATAATTCCTCTTGCTTTACCGTCAACAACTACCAAATCCATCATTTCATGTCTGTGGTACATTTTTACACGTCCCAAACCTACTTGACGAGAAAGGGCCGAGTATGCTCCTAACAGTAATTGTTGTCCAGTTTGCCCAGCTGCGTAAAAAGTCCGTTGAACCTGGGTGCCACCAAATGAGCGGTTATCTAAAAGTCCTCCATATTCACGAGCAAAGGGAACACCCTGAGCTACACACTGATCAATGATGTTTCCAGAAACTTCGGCTAAACGATGAACATTTGCTTCACGAGCACGGTAATCTCCACCTTTAATCGTATCATAAAAAAGTCGATACACAGAGTCGCCATCATTTTGGTAATTTTTTGCCGCATTGATTCCTCCTTGAGCTGCAATTGAGTGAGCGCGTCTTGGCGAATCCTGAAAGCAAAAAGCCTTTACATTATAACCCATTTCGCCTAATGAGGCAGCAGCAGCGCCACCTGCTAATCCTGTTCCTACGACAATTACATCAATTTTAGGACGATTGTTGGGCGCAACCAATTTCATATTGTTTTTATGATTGGTCCATTTGTCCGCAATAGGACCTTCAGGTATTCTGGAATTTAATTTTGACATGACGTTAAATTTCCTAAGATTTCAAATAAATTAATATCGGAATAATTGCAAAAAGAGCGGGAACAAGAACTGCGAATCCTTTTCCTAAACCTTTGATAAGTGGATTCCATTTTGCATGATTAACACCTAGTGACTGAAACGCTGAAGCGAATCCGTGCCACAAATGAAAACCTAAAACAAGCATTGAGATGATATAGAAAATCATTCCTAATAGTGCAGAACTATTTGATTTACTAAAAAACTGAATTACAACTGTATGTAAGTCACGGTATCCTTCACCAATTTTAATGTTTGTGCCTTTATAGAATAGTTCTGTTCCTTTTTCTTCTATTCCTTTTTCATCTTTCGGAATTGGTTGAATGGTTGGTACGTGCGTGTAATAAAATGTTTCGTTTGCTAACGCAGGATTAGGTTGATCTGAAACAATTTTATACGTATGCAGTGGCACATCTTCTTTTATTTTCATTCTCCACCAAAAATTTGCCATGTGGGTAGAAATAAAAACTAAAATAAGTGTTCCAAGAACTGCCATCCAACGGGAAGGAAGAGACGAGTTTGAACTCGGATTAGAATAAGCATAATTAACAGGACGAGCTTTTTTGTTCTGTATTGTCAACATAATACCATCTACAGCATGGAAAATGATCGATGCGTAAGTTAAATAGGAAAGGACTTTGATGAAAATATTGTGCCCCATAAAATAGGCATATTCATTGAAAGCTCTTCTTCCTTCTTCACCGGTTTTCATTATTAATTGTAAATTACCAAGAAGGTGACCAATCAAAAATGTACACAAAAATAGACCCGTCAACGACATCCAATATTTTTTGGCGATAGACGATTTTAATAATGCTGAATTACTCATACTTAATTTTTGTTTGTAATGTTTGCAAATTTAAACCTAAGAACAATTGAATTTTCATTTGGTTTTTATTTAAAATGATTTTAAATAAGAAATGAAGCACCGAATCCGTTAGAATCCTAATTTTCTTTTATTTATTGTGATGTTGTTTAAACGTAACCCTTATCTTTTGCCCAACTACTTAACTGTGCAGCATTAGACATTTCTAATTTCTTAAGGATGTTATGACGGTGTGTTTCAACTGTACGGTGAGAAATAAAAAGTTTGTCGGCTATTTCCTTTGATGACAATCCTGTAGCAATTAGTTTGACAATTTCTATTTCTTTCATAGTCAGCTCCTTCTTACTTTCAGATGAATCTACATTTAACAGAGATGTAAAATAACGATCTTTTATATCAGAAGCTATAAAAACTTCTCCGCGATGAACTGTATGAATCGCATCAATCAATTCACTTTTAGACGTGTTTTTTGTTAAATAGCCTTTAGCTCCGATTGATAGAAACTTTTTTACATAGGTAATATCATCGTGAAGTGACAATCCAATAACACGTGTTTTAGGTAAACTATTATTGATTTTTTCAGTAGCGTCAAATCCACTTCCTGCCCCAAGGTTGATGTCCATCAAAACAATTTCTGGCTTGTAGATCATTGCTTTGTCATATGCTTCATCTACATTATCGGCGGTGCCAACAACTGAAATATTTGGAGCATCCTTTAAAAGTGAAACCCAAGCCTCGCTTATCAACTTGTGGTCATCTACGATTAGAACTTTAATTACTGTTTCCATATATCGTAAAGATATAGGATTTTAAGCATTTAAAGCTTCTGCACCACCAACAATTTCTAGAATCTCATTGGTAATAGCCGCTTGACGTGCTTTATTGTAGCTAAGTTTTAAATTTTTCTGAAGTTCTTTCGCATTATCGGTAGCCTTGTGCATTGCCGTCATTCTTGCACCATGTTCAGCCGCAAATGAATCTCTAATTGCTTTAAACAGCTGAATCTTTAATGATTTTGGAATCATATCAGCAACGATTTCATCTTTCGAAGGTTCAAAGATGTAATCTCCTGCAGAGCTTTGGTTTTCCTGAACTGTAGGAATAATTGGTAAAAATTGTTCTGTTTCAACAACTTGAGCCGCAGCATTGACAAAACGATTATAAACTACAACCACTTTATCGTATTCTTTTGATGTAAATCCACGCATCAATTCATCGGCAATGGCAGAAACGCGTTCAAAACTTAAATCAGAATAGATGTCTTCTAGTGGTTCAAGAGTTGAATTAATGAAGTAATTTGGTGTTCGCTTGTAAACGTCTTTTATCTTTTTACCAAGGCAAAGTAAATGAACGTTTTGACCAGCATATTCCTGGTTAATCAAATAACCAGCGCGTTTAATGATGTTGTTGTTAAATCCACCACACAAACCTCGATTTGAAGTGATTCCAACTATCAAAATATTTTTTACTTCACGTTGCTCGGAATATACGTTTTCAGAAAGATCCAAAGTAGCACTTAGATTTCCAAGAATTTCCTTGATTTTGGCAGCATAAGGACGCATTTGAGTTATTGCATCCTGAGCACGCTTCAATTTAGCAGCCGAAACCATTTTCATCGCAGAAGTAATCTGCATCGTGGAACCAACTGAGGTAATTCTATTTCGTATTTCCTTTAAATTTGGCATCTTTTCTTTAATTTAGAATTCAAAATTTAGAATTTAGAATTACTTTTTTCTTGAGTTAATATCGCGATAAAAAGTTTAATTAATTCTACATTCTAAATTCTACATTCTTAATTTCTTTAATATTTGTCAGCTACTTCTTTCGCAACTTTAGTCAAAACCGCTTCGATTTCATCTGTATATTTGCCTGCTTTCAATGCAACCAATGTATCTGCATGCTTCGCTTCTAATACAGTTAAATACTCTTTCTCAAAAGTTTTAACCTGGTTGATAGGAACCCGTTGAATTAATCCTTTAGTTCCAACATAAATAATAGCAATTTGTTTTTCTACCGGAAATGGATCTCCTTCACGTTGTTTCAATATCTCAACGTTACGAGCACCTTTATCTAAAACTGATTTCGTAGCTGCATCCAAATCAGAGCCAAATTTTGAAAATGCCTCTAATTCACGATATTGTGCTTGGTCTAATTTCAATGTTCCGGCTACTTTTTTCATCGACTTAATCTGAGCTGATCCTCCAACACGTGATACTGAAATCCCCACGTTAATAGCTGGACGAACTCCCGCGTTGAATAAATCAGACTCCAAGAAAATTTGTCCATCTGTAATTGAAATTACATTTGTCGGAATATAAGCAGAAACGTCACCTGCTTGTGTTTCAATAATTGGAAGTGCCGTTAACGAACCACCACCTTTTACAATTCCTTTCAATGACTCAGGTAAGTCATTCATTTGTTTTGCAATATTGTCATCGGCAATAACTTTTGCTGCTCTTTCTAACAAACGAGAGTGAAGGTAGAATACGTCACCAGGATATGCCTCACGACCTGGAGGACGACGAAGTAATAACGATACTTCACGATAGGCTACAGCTTGTTTAGATAAATCATCATAAACGATTAATGCTGGTTTTCCTGAATCACGGAAATATTCGCCTATTGCAGCACCTGTCATTGGTGCATAAAACTGCATTGGAGCCGGGTCAGAAGCATTAGAAGCAACTACTGTTGTATAGGCCATAGCGCCTGCATCTTCTAATTTTTTTACAATTCCAGCAACTGTTGAACCTTTTTGTCCAATTGCCACATAGATACAATAAACAGGCTCCCCGCGATCAAAAAATTCACGTTGGTTAATAATCGTGTCGATTGCAACTGTCGTTTTACCTGTTTGACGGTCACCAATAATTAACTCACGCTGTCCACGACCAATTGGAATCATCGCATCAACAGCTTTGATACCCGTTTGAAGCGGCTCATTTACTGGCTGACGGAAGATAACTCCTGGAGCTTTGCGCTCAATTGGCATTTCATATAATTCTCCTAAAATTGGTCCTTTTCCATCAATCGGTTGTCCTAATGTATCAACAACACGACCAACCATTCCGTCACCAACTTTAACAGAGGCAATTTTACCCAAACGACGAGCAGTATCACCTTCTTTTACACTTGATGATCTTCCAAGCAATACAGCTCCTACGTTATCCTCCTCCAAGTTAAGCGCAATTCCTTGCATTCCTCCTTCGAATTCGATAAGCTCACCGTATTGAACACCGTTCATACCATAAATACGTGCAATTCCGTCTCCAACTTGAAGAACTGTTCCAACTTCTTGTAATTCTGCTTCTGAGCGAAAACCTGAAAGTTGTTCTCTTAAAATTGCGGAAACTTCTGCTGGTTTGATATCTGCCATCTTTTTAGCTATTTAATTATAATATTATTTTGTTAATTCTTGTTTCATTCTGGTCAATTGACTTGCCACTGAAGCATCAATTTGTTTATCACCCATTCGAACGATAAATCCTCCTATTAAATCTTTGTCTACCAATTCTTCAACTTCTAATTTACCTTTGATTGAAGAATTAATTTTAGATATAATCACTTCTCTTGTTTTTGAATCCAATGTCGTTGCGCTTGTAATCGATACAGGAACAATTCCACGCAATTCCTTTAGCTGAGCAATGAAAGATTTAGCTATTTCTGTAATTAGTCGTTCTCTTCCATTTTTCGTAATCAAACCAATGAATGAGAGGCTAAGTGTATCAAAATCTGAAAATAATTCATTCAACACATTTATTTTCTTATCAACCTTAATTACCGGTGAATTCAAAAAAACCTGGAAATCATGAGTTTGATTCGCAGCTTGAATAATTGCAGTCATATTGGCATTGACAACATCGAGCTTATTTTGCTCCTGAGCTAGTTCCAAAAGCGCTTTTGCGTAACGACCTGCTGATTTGGTTGACTTCATAATTAATTCAAGTTGATGTCTCCTGCTAACTTATCAGCCAATGCTTTTTGTTTGTCATCAGAAGATAATTCTCCGCGAACAACTTTTTCAGCAATTTCCAAAGAAAGCGTAGCAACGTGATTTTTTAATTCTGCCATTGCAGCAGCCTTCTCGTTGTTAATTGACTGGCGAGCAGCTTCAACAATTTTCTCAGCCTCAACTTTTGATTTTGATTTTGCTTCTTCAATCATGCGATTTGATGCCTCTTTAGCCTCTTTTAAAATTGAATCACGCTCTGCTCTTGCTTCCTTTAAGATTTTCTCATTTTCTGCTTGAAGCGATTGCATTTCAGCTTTTGTTTTTTCAGCAAGTTCTAATGCTTCAGTGATTTTTTGCTCACGTGTGTTAACCGCAGATAAAATTGGTTTCCAAGCAAATTTAGCTAATAAGAATAAAAGACAGCAAAAGACCAATCCTGTCCAAAACAACAAACCAAAATCAGGTAATACTAAATCCATTTTATATCTTGTTTAAATCATTTTAAAAAATATCCTGTCGCCGCCAACCGCATTGACAGGATAAATAATTACTTGTTCGCTCCTAGTAGACCAACTACTACTCCGAAAAGCGCAACACCTTCGATAAGTGCTGCTGCAATGATCATCGCTGTTTGAATTTTTCCGGCTGCTTCCGGATTACGAGCGATACCTTCAACTGCAGAACCACCGATTCTTCCAATTCCAAGACCAGCACCCAAAACTGCGATGCCTGCTCCAATTGCTGCTATACTACCCCACATAACTATATATATTTAAAGGTTACTAATTAATGGTGCGCTTCTTCAACGGCAGCTCCAATAAACAATGCGGATAGCATTGAAAACAAGAACGCCTGTAAAAAGGCTACCAACAATTCCAAAATCGAAATAAACAAGGCCATTGGAACAGATAATCCGCCCCAAGCAACGTTTTTATTTATGAAGATGATGGAAATAAGCGCTAAAACGATAATGTGTCCTGCCGTAATGTTAGCGAACAAACGAATCATTAATGCAAAAGGTTTAGTTAGTATTCCAACTAACTCAATAGGCATCATTACAAACTTCATTGGAACCGGAACTCCTGGCATCCAAAAAATGTGACCCCAGTAATTTTTGTTTCCAGAAAAAACAGTAACAAGCAACGTGCAAACAGCCAGAAATAAGGTTACTGAAATATTACCAGTTAAATTTGCTCCTCCCGGGAGAAAAGGGATCAAACCTAACATATTGTTCAACCAAATAAAGAAAAATACTGTCAATAAATAAGGAACGTATTTATTGTATTTGTGGTGATCAATATTTGCTTTAGCAATGTCATCACGAACCATAACGATAATTGGCTCTAAAAACTTAGCAATACCTTTTGGCGCAACTGCCCCATTCTTTTTATAGAAACGAGCTACACTTAACAAAATCAATAATATTAGAGCTGCACCCATGAAAAGAGAAAGTACGTTCTTGGTAATAGAAAAATCCATTGGTTTCACATTGGAAAGATGACCATTGTGCATATGCAAATTACCATTCTCCATTTTGTAAATTTTCTCATGAAAAAGTGCATAACCAGTTGCTGGACCCGTGCCTTTCATGATATGGTGAACAGTGCTATCCTTTTCAGTGATAGTAATCTCTTCGCCGTGATAAAAATGCTTTGAACTAAAAGTTTTTAAACCGTTATCTAATAGAATTACAGGAAGATAAATTGACGTTCCACCATGCTCAGGACCGAATAAATGCCATTCGTGCGCATCTTTAATGTGGTGCATAATCATTTCACTCACATTAAACTCCTCTTTTTTCTCGTTGCCTAAAGCAAAATTGAAGGTTGCTAAAAAAACAAAAAAGAAGGTCAAATTTTGAACTAAGAAACGGAACTTATTTGCTTTTTGCATTGAGATAAATTTTGTATTCTCTGAAAAATTTTTGCAAATGTAGATAAACTTTCGAAAGTGGCAATTTAATTTATTAATTTTCATTTCTTTTTTGACGTATTGCTTTATATGCTTTAATTCCGAGCATTAGAACAACTCCCGTAGCAAAAAAACCGATGGTGCCATAAATCCAATTCAATGTATTTTTTAAGACAACTATGAATACAATAATGACTAAAAATAAAGTTGCTAATTCATTCCAAAGTCGAAGCTGATTTCCGGACCATTTATAAACTCCATGTTTGAAGCGTTTCATGATTCGCTGACACCAGAAGTGATAAATTAAAAGTAAGAAGACAAATCCCAATTTGAGATGCATCCAGGGTGATGACAAATAATAAGTTGCATTCAAAAGAATCATCCAAGTGCCAAAAATCACCGAAAGAATCATCGCCGGAGTCGTAATTATCCACCATAACCGATTTTGCATGATTTGAAATTGCTTTTGTAAAATGGATTTTTCAGGCTCCGATTTTAAATTTGCTTCCGCATCATAAATGAAAAGTCGAACCATGTAAAAAAGTCCTGCGAACCAGCTAACTACAAAAATGATATGAAGCGCTTTAACAACATCGAAACTCATGACACAAAATTAATCGTTTATGGCGTTTATTTCAATTTTGGGTTTGTTCAAATGAAAAATTGAGCTTAATATTGTAATAAGGCTTCGATATGAGAGGATTTTTTTTGATGATTACCTTTTTGATGGCAGTTATTGGTTTAGGGCAAGCCAAGTTTCTATCCATAGAGGGCTATTACCAAGGAAAAAACGTTATTGTCTCAAATCCACCTCTTTCAGACGGTTATGGTTACTGTGTCTACAAGGTAACGGTAAATGGCGATATTCTTCCGGCGACGATTCAAATGGCGAATTTTGAAATAGATTTTGCGCTCTTTAGCTTGGAAAAGGGAGATAAAGTCTTTATTGTTTTGGAACATGCTGAAAATTGCTTGCCTCGATTTATGAATCCTCAAGTTTTATTGCCTAAGAGCACGTTTGAATGCACATCGATTGTTTGTGATAATAATGGTCTTTTAAAATGGTCCTCAAAAGGTGAAGACGGTGTCTTGGATTATAAGATTGAACAGTTTCGATGGGATCGATGGGTTGAAATCGGTCTTGTAAAAGGTGTCGGAACAAAAGAAATTCATGATTATACCTTTCAAATAACTCCTCATTCTGGAAAGAATGTTGTTCGTGTTTCTCAAACAGATAATTCAGGTCATACGAGATCTTCAAAACAAATAAGTTTTACATCAAATTTACCGAAGGTCAAAAAAACACCTTCACGTGTCTCGGACTTCATTTATTTCAAGGCAAATGGAAAAAATGTAAAAACGAAGTTTGAGATTTATGATGCCTATGGAAATCTCCTCAAGACTGGGTTTTCGGATTCAATTGACTGTAAAAACTTAGTAAATGGAATATATTTCATCAATTATGACAATACTTCAGAAAAATTCATACGCTCGGAATAATGATTAAAAAAATAGAACATCTTGGAATTGCGGTAAAGGATTTAAATACTTCAATTCAGCTCTACGAAACACTTTTTCAAACGGAATGCTACAAAACTGAAGCTGTTGAAAGCGAAGGTGTTAAAACTGCTTTTTTTCAAGTAGGGGAGTCAAAAATTGAACTTTTGGAGGCAAGTAATCCAGAATCACCTATTGCTAAGTTTTTAGAAAAAAAAGGCCCAGGATTTCATCATGTCGCTTTTGAAACATCTGACATTGATTCGGAGATTCAGCGTTTGATTAATGAAGGTTTCGAATTGATTCACAAAACTCCGAAAGATGGAGCTGACA
This sequence comes from Crocinitomicaceae bacterium, assembly GCA_044368815.1. Taxonomy (GTDB): domain Bacteria; phylum Bacteroidota; class Bacteroidia; order Flavobacteriales_D; family Crocinitomicaceae; genus UBA952. The sequence continues at coordinate 5,147 of JBILIY010000004.1, read as the reverse complement.
ATAAGCGAATTGCGTTTTTACATCCAAAAGCTGTTGATGGATTGTTGTTGGAATTGTGTCAAGAAAAAAGCGCGTAGAATTCCTCCTCGGATTGATAAAAATGTGTATTAAGTCCGGCTTTTTTTGCTCCCTCAATGTGTTGGGGACTATCATCTATAAATAAAGTTGTTTTAGGATTTATGTTGTTTTCTTCGATAACCCACTGAAATGTTTCAACATCAGGCTTCCGCTTTCCTATTTCAAATGAAAGATACACTTGGTTAAATAGTTCATTAAATGAAAGATTTGAAACATTATTCCAATTTCGGTATACAATTGGCATGTGAATTTCGTTCGTGTTACTCAATAAAAATGTTTGGTGCGTTTTACTAACTCGTTCGAGTAATTCAATTTTTTTTAAAGGAAAATTTCCCAACATCGCATTCCAAGCGCTAACAATTTGGTTTGGAGTAATGCCCTTTGGAATAATATTCATCAATTTATTGATAAAATGTTGACCTGAAATTTCACCTTTTTCGAATGCATCAAAAAGTGATTCTTGCTGCAATTGATTATAATGTAGTCCGAAATCCGTTATTCCTAAATCTCGAAAAGCGTTGGTAGTTGCTTGATAATCAATATCGATAAGAACACCGCCGAGATCAAAAATGATTGTTTCTAATTGTTTCAATTTATTCATTGAGCAAAAATAGTTCATTGAATTTTATTTATACGAAATCTAAATTGCGATCTATGACAATTCTATGACATTTATAAATAATTCAGAACCGAAATTTGTGCATAGATTGAAAATAGGTGCAGACAAGATTAAACATATTGGCTTTCACGCACAGAAACTTGGATGTAAGTAAAATTGGTTTACTTCACATTGACAAAACTGATCAGCCAGAACGTCTTCATGAATTAAAATCAAAATTGGGTTTAGTTGAACTTTGTTTTCTAACTACCTGCAATCGAGTGGAATTTACTTTTGTTAGTGATTACGAATGGCAAGAAGATAATACTTTCAATCTTCTATCAATGCTTTATCCAAATTTAAGCGAATCTCAAATTTCCGATTTTTCAATTCATGTTGAGCATTATGCTGAATACAATGCTGTAGATCATGCCTTAGCAGTGGCCTCCTCAATTGATTCAATGATTGTTGGTGAACGTGAAATTATAACACAAGTTAGAACAGCGTTTGAGTTTTGCCGTGATAATGGATTGACAGGCGATCTTATTCGTATTTTGATGAAACAAGTAATCGAAACAGCAAAGAAAGTTTACACCGAAACAAGCATCGCTTCTAAACCTGTTTCTGTTGTTTCTTTAGCCTATCACCAGTTGAAAAAGTTCAATATTCCTTTGGATGCAAGAATTCTATTTATCGGAGCTGGTGTAACGAACACCACCATGGCTAGATTTCTAAAAAAACATGGATTTAAGAATTTTGTGGTTTTCAATCGAACGTATGAAAAAGCACATACGTTAGCTGAAGAAATTCGAGGAATTCCAATCTCATTGGCAGATTTAAAGAATTACCAAAATGGATTTGACGTCATCATAACATGTACGGGAGCAGATAATCACATTATCACCAAGGAGATTTATGAATGTTTGCTAGTTGGTGAAAAAAATAAAAAGATTGTAATTGATTTGGCAATTCCACAAGATTTAGATCCTGAGATAATAGAAAATCATAAAATTGATTATATCTCCGTTGCTCATTTACAAATTATTTCAAATGAAAATTTAAAGGAACGAACGAAGGAAATTAAACACGTAGAGGAAATCTTAAGTCAAGGAAACACTGAATTCTTTTCGTTATTAAAAGAAAGAAGCGTTGAAAGAGCTATGCGTGAAGTTCCTGAACAAATTAAATCCATCAAGTCGTTTGCTATCAATGAGGTATTTCGAAAGGATATAGAGAATATGGATCCTGAATCTCGAGAAGTGTTAGAAAAAGTGATTGGTTACATGGAGAAAAAATACATTAGCGGGCCAATGCTACTCGCCAAAAAAATCATTTTAGAAAATGTCTGATAATCGAATTATTCGAATTGGAACTAGAGGAAGTGACCTTGCTCTTTGGCAAGCGAATTTCGTCAAGAGGTCTTTGGAAAAATTAGGTCAGCAAGTTGAAATTCAAATCATCCATACGCAAGGAGATAAAATTCAAGATTTGAGTTTTGATAAACTTGAGGGGAAGGGTTTCTTTACCAAGGAAATTGAACAAGCCTTGCTAGAAAAATACGTTGATCTCGCCGTTCATTCGCACAAAGATTTGGAAACAACTTCTCCCGAAGGATTGACCATCGCTGCTGTTTCTGATCGTGAAGACCCATCTGAATTATTGTTGATTAGAAAGGAATCTGTGGACCAAAATCAAAAATGGAATTTGAAGGAAAACGCGATTATTGGAACTTCTTCGGCACGAAGAAAATCTCAGATTCTAGCGCATCGAGCTGATTTATCGATTAAAGATTTACGAGGAAATGTTCCAACCCGAATCAATAAATTACGTGAAGGACATTATGACGCTATACTTTTGGCGAAAGCGGGGGTAAATAGATTAGAATTAGATTTAAGTGATTTACATTGTGAAACATTGAATTCAACTGAGTTTATTCCAGCTCCAGCTCAAGGGGTCCTTGGTCTACAAATCCGGAGTGAAGATAACGAACTTGCGAATATTTTGGGTCATTTGAATCACGAGAAAACGAAAGCTCAAATTGAAATCGAACGTGGAGTTTTGAGGAAAATGGAGGGAGGCTGTCAGCTTCCTCTTGGTGTATATTACAACGGAGAGAAAGTTCACGTTTCATATTCTAAAAACTCAGAAATTTCAGCCAGTTATTTTGTTTTTGAAAAAAGTAATCAAGATTTGGTAAACGAAATTGTTGGTCACTTAAAATCGATCTAATTGATTCAAAGCATTTTTATTTCAAGGGACTCTAATGGTTGCGGCAGTCTAATTGAATTTTGCTATCAACATCAACTTGATTTAGTTGCGCAATCATTAATCTCTTTTGAGCCATCACATTTTGTAGTTCTTGATTCATACGACGTTATTTTTTTCAGTAGTATCCGGTCAGCAGAATATTTTTTGACAAAAGAAAAATTGAATACCTCAGTGAAAATTGCCTGCATTGGTCAAGAAACCGCACTCAAGCTAAAAAATCTAGGGATGCATGTCGATTTTGTTGGAGAAAATTCAGGAAACCCGTCTGACGTTTCGCGCGAATTTAAAAATTGGATCGGGACAAGAAAAGTCCTGATTCCTCATTCTTCTGAAAGCCTACTTTCTATTACCGAGTGCTTAAATCAAGAACAAACTCTTTTGGTTGAGGTATACAAAACTCAATTAAAACCTGCGAAAATAGACGTATGTGATTGTTATGTTTTCACAAGTCCGACAAATGTCCGTGCTTTTCTATTGGTAAATGACAGGTCAAGTTTAAAAAATGTCATCGCGTGGGGCAGAAGCACAGAAAAAGAATTACTATTAAATAAAATTCCCGTCATGAATGTACTTCAGACGGGAACTATGTTGGAATTAGAAAGTTATCTAAAAACGATTATTTAATCTTGAAGAATGCTTTCGCTTGAGCGTCGTTCGGATCTAAATCCAAAACAATTTGCCAATATTGCTTAGCCTTTTCAGGATTCTTAGCAGCTGAATTAACATAGTAGTCACCACAATATTTCGCTGATTCCATAACCATCTTTTTGTTGGAGTTTGAACCACGTTCCTCTGGCTTAACTAGTTCCAAAACTTTTTCATAAGATACTTGTGCTAACCATTTCTCATTGTTTAAATCCTGTTGCAACAAAGTTCTAGCTTTCCACCAATATCCAGGAGCATAAGTTGGAGAAAGTTTATTAACATGTGAGAAAGCAGTATCAGCCAAAACGTAATTTTTCGGGCCAAAATAGTATGCTTTACCTAATTCAAATTCTTCAGCAGGAGAAAGCGAAGTTGCTTGGCTTTTGAATGAATAAGATTCAATTGCCTTATCGTATTTCTTGGCTTTGAAATACATTTTCGCGATGTCACCGGCAAGTTCTTTCGCTAAATCAGGATTTAATTTAGACGCTTTTTCAAACTCCAAAATCGCCAAAGAATCTGAGCCTGTTTTGCTGTAAAGAATCCCTTTATTTTTAATATCCAACCATTGAATTTTATCAGCAGGAGCTGATGCGAAGAAACGATCTAAAGCTACTAATCCTTTTTTGAATCCATCAGCATCATTGGTACATTCAACATATGAATATCCCAACATACGATCTGTATAGAAATTTGCAAATCCGTTGGCATTTAAATTGTTGATTTCCTCTATCGCTTCACAATATTGCTTTCCGAGGAACATTGCTGTTGCATATCGGTATCGGGCTTCGATGGTGTTATTCAATTTTAAGTATTTCTTCCAGTTTTCAATGGCCTTTTTAGGTTGGTTGAAACGCATGTTTAATTCCGCATTCTCGCGATAGGCAGGAGCATAAGTTGAATCAACAAGCTTTGCGTCATTATATTTCTTCTGTGCTTCGTCTGGACTTTGAGCGCGCTGATAAATAATAGCTATGCGAACAATTCCACGTGGAGACTTTGGATTTATTTCCAAAACTCTGTTGTAACTTTTGATTGCCGCAGAGGCATTGTTTGGTGTCTTTTCGTAAAGGGCATCGCCTTGTAAAAGATAATTTTCCTCGTTATTTGGATCTTTTAAAATCGCTTCCTCGAGTGTTTTAATCGCTTCGTCCAAATTTTTCTTTTCGGATTTGATATATATTGTTGCGATTCCACGTCGTACTTCAGCATTTTTAATGTTATCTTTCTTTCCTTTAGTAGCCGTTAAAGCTTTTTCAAACTCTAATTTTGCACCGTCAGCATTATTATTCAAATAAAGAACACATCCATTTCCGACAAGTGAAAGGGGGCTAATGTTATCCATTTGAAATCCTTTGGCCCAAATCATTTTTGCAGAGTCAATTTCACCTTTGATCATATAGTATTGACCAAAATAAAAGTAATTATCTCCGACATTGGGTTCTTTGGCGATTACCGAATTAAAATCATTTAAGGCATCCGAATAACGTTCGTTGTCAGTTTTGCGAATAGCATCTTTCAACGTTTGTCCAAACGTAATAAAGGCAGTTAAAACAAA
>JBILIY010000003.1:0-14623 GCA_044368815.1 Crocinitomicaceae bacterium | reverse complement strand
TGTTCCTGTGAATGGTCGATTTACACCAAGACAAAAAACAGTTTATAATGCTGTTCTTCATGTAAAAAAAGAAGCGGAAAAACTATTGGTTCCAGGAACGATTATGGCAGAATACCACAAGCAAGTTGGACATTTGATGGAAGAACAATTGGTAAATCTTGGTCTCATTTCCACCCAAGATATTGCGAATCAAAAACCGGATTGGCCTGCGTACAAAAAGTATTTCATGCATGGGACTTCCCATTTTTTGGGGTTGGACACACATGATGTAGGACTCTGGCATGAGCCGATACAGGCAGGGATGGTTTTCACTTGCGAGCCCGGTATTTATATTCCCGAAGAGGGGTTAGGAATTCGCTTGGAAGATGACTTGGTTGTTCAGGAAACTGGGGCTCCATTCAATTTAATGAAAGACATTCCGCTTGAAGCAGAGGAAATCGAGGAATTGATGAATTCATAGGTTGTGCTAAATTTTCGAGTCGAAGGAGACGGAATTGCTATCGTTTTTCTACATGGTTTTCTTGAGTCCATTTCCATGTGGGATTATTCGGAATTGAGCGAACTACAATGTAAAAAAATATTTATCGATTTACCTGGACACGGAAAGTCAGAATTGAACGCGAATTTTGATGCGCCATCCCTTCAATTTTTTGCTGATGAGGTTCTTAGGGTGCTGCATCATTTAAAAATAGATGAATTTTCAGTGGTTGGGCATTCCATGGGTGGTTATGTTGCTTTGATTTTGAAACAGCAAGTTGAGCGTTGCAAAAAAGTGGTTTTACTAAATTCCAATTTTTGGTCTGATAGCGAACAAAAGAAAAAGGATCGAGTTCGAATGGCAGACATCGCGTTCAAAGCTAAAAAAATACTGATTAATGAAGCTATTCCGAATTTGTTTGGAAATCCTGCTGATTTTAAAGAAGAAATCGATAAACTGAAATCTGAGGCTATGGAAATGAGTTCCGAAGCAATTGCTTATGCGTCTTTGGCTATGAGGGAACGAATAGATTATACAAATGAGGTTAATTCAAAACCAACCCATTATTTCATCATACATGGAGAAAATGATCGCTTGATTTCGTTAGAGGACATAACATCAAAAACGAAAGATCATTCACAACTTTATTTCATTCCAAATGCTGGACACATGGCCTATACTGAAAACCCGAAAAAGGTGGTTGAATTGATAAAACTATTATTAAGCCTTTGATAGATATTTAAGCTTTACGATACAACTAAAACCAACTTATTGAACCTGGATTATGATTGTATAATCGGCATATTTTCCGCTTTCACTTTTCTTACAACCTTTTTTCCAATTATATGCCCTCAATGGCATAGTGAATGTTCCAACTGTGTCAATAATAAAAGAATATTGCATGTCACACGGCTGACCACCAGAAATTGTTTCAACGTGCGAACTCAAGCTACCTGAGGTCGCTATACCATCATAAACAACCCATCTTGTGCCATTAGAAAATTTACTGTTGTTGAATACAGTAATTGTGTCATCAACTGAAAAAGAGCTTCCATTTACTGTGAAACTAGCATATGGTTGGTAGTTGCAACTTGAAATAAAAATTACCACAACAAAAATTGAAAGCAAATAAAAAAGTTTTTTCAAACTAAAAAATTAAATATTTATGCAAACAGATACAAATATAATTCTTCCTACAGTTCAATAATAGCCAAATAAATCGGCATTCCCAAGGTGATGTTCAACGGGAAAGTTATTGCTAATGTCATGGGAACATAGATACTTGGATTTGCATTTGGAACTGAAATTTTCATGGCTGCTGGCACAGCGATATAGGAAGCACTTGCCGCTAAAATGGCTAAAATGAATCGATTTCCCTCCGACGAAGTCACGAATTGTGAAAGATATGCGGCGACGCAACCGTTTATTAGAGGAACAATAATAGCTAACAATGACACAAACCAACCATGTTTAAAGAAATCCTCCAACTTACGAGCACTATTAATCCCCATATCCAGAAGAAAAATAATTAGAAATCCCTTGAACAAGTCATTTGTGAACGGTTTAATTCCTTCTGCTGCTTTTTCATTTGCCAAATAACCAATTATCAAACTTCCTAAAATTAACAAAACACTGCTATTTGTTAAGGAATGAATAAATATGCTCTTCAAACTTTGATCATGCGCCACTTTTTGACTGCTGCTACGAATCAAGAGTACACCAACAATGATAGCCGGAGCTTCCATCAGTGCCATTACGGCGACCATGTGACCATCAGAATGAATACTTAAGGTTTCCAAAAAGTTGAGTGCGGTAACAAATGTCACCGCACTAACTGATCCATATGAAGCAGCAATTGCTCCTGCATTTTCTACCCCAAGTTTCCTTTTCGATATCAGAAATACATAGACGGGAATGAGAATCGCAGCAAGAATCGCAAAAAGTATCGTGAGTAAAATTTCGGTAGAAAATTCACTGTGCGATAATTCTTGTCCGCCTTTAAATCCAATTGAAAAAAGTAAATAAAGTGAAATGAATTTAGAAGTCGTAGACGGAATTTCAAGGTCGCTTTTTAATTTAACCGCTAATATTCCCAATGCAAAAAATAAAAGGGCAGGATTGGTTAAATTATCAAGCAATAATTGTTGATTCATAGAAACTTTTCAGAATTCAATTATTGCCCTTGTCCTAGTGAATATGCCGCAACTCCATTGAAACGATATAAGTTTTCAGTTTTTATAACATCCACTTCATTCTCTATTGCGTTTTTAAGCATATTGATAATTTGTTCTTTGGAAATACTATTTCCTTCAACAGGCTTAAAGCGACATCTCCAATGATCGGTACAGAATGTTTCTTTGAATCCTTCCGGCCAAACTTTGATTCCGCGATTTGTAATCATGGATAAATGAAGGTTGTTGTCCGGGATTTTTTTAACCTTTTCGGCAAGTTCGTTCGGATTTTCACCAGACCAATGAACAAATAAGTCCACACCTTCAAGTTCTTTTGTCGCTTGAGACTTTCGTTTGTATTTTGGAAGAACCATTTGGTAAGTGGTGTCGTACTTAACAGCAGTTAATTTCTCAGGAGTTTTTCCCAAATTAGAAATCACCGCCTCTGCAAATTCGTTGGTTCCAACTTTTGCTTTACTAACTCCTTCTTTGTAGATGTCATAAGTATGAATTCCATCCTCCAAAGTTCTTAACCAAGCATTTTGAATTTTTTCAGCGACATCTGTCTCTCCAATGTGGTTGAGCATCATGATTGCGCCTTGCAACAATCCCGATGGATTGGCAACGTTCTGCCCTGCTCTTCTCGGTGCTGAACCATGAATAGCCTCGAACATAGCGCATTCTTCACCAATATTCGCAGATCCAGCTAATCCAACAGAACCAGTAATTTGTGCTGCAACATCACTTAAAACATCTCCATATAAATTTGGCATTACGATTACGTCAAATGCTTCAGGCGTATCAGCGAGTTTTGCAGCTCCGATGTCAATAATCCAATGTTCGTTTTCAATTTCTGGGTATTCAGCGGCGATTTCGTCGAAGACCTTGTGGAACAGTCCGTCGGTTTGCTTCATGATATTGTCTTTCGTAAAACAAGTGACCTTTTTGCGGTTTTGTTGCTTGGCATACTCGAAAGCGTAACGAACGATTTTCTCACATCCAGGACGGCTAATCAATTTCAGACATTGTACAACCTCATCCGTTTGCTGATGCTCAATTCCAGCATACAAATCTTCTTCGTTTTCTCGCACAATTACTACATCCATTATCGGGTGCTTTGTTTCAACGAAAGGATGTAAACTTTTACAAGGACGAACATTGGAATAAAGTCCAAGGAATTTTCTTGTTGTAACATTTAAACTTTTGTATCCCCCACCTTGAGGAGTTGTAATTGGAGCTTTCAAAAAGACTTTATTTCGTCGAATTACATCCCAACTTTCGTTTGCGATTCCCGAGGTGTTTCCGGAAAGATATACCTTTTCACCAACCTCGATTTCATCAACTTCAATATTTGCTCCAGCAGCAAAAAGAATTTTAAGGGTGGCGTCCATTATTTCAGGTCCAATTCCGTCACCTTTAGCTATTGTAATCTTTGTCATGATTTTTTCTGCAAAAATGCGCCGAAATATTCATATGTATTTATTTATGTTTATTATATGATTAATATGTATTACTTATGAATGATTAACTTTGGGTTTAGGGAAATGCAATTGAAAACTCAATGGTTTTTGAAAAGTATTGGGTCATTTATCCAATCCATCATAGCTTTGAGCACAATCGGGGAGAATGTTTCTTCAAGTTCTCCATATTCTATGACATCACATTTCTTGCAAGTTTGAAACAAGTGATTCAGGCCTGGGATTAACAAGATTTTAGAGCGACTCAAACTTTTACTTTGATTCGAAAAACCATTTCTAAAACCTTCTTGGTTTTTAATTGGAGGAACTTGAATGTCTTCTGAACCATTGACAACTAAAATCGGACAATAAATTTTCGATAAATAATCACGTGAATTGAACTGCATAAACTGTCGACCCCAATCATTATTTAGGAAATTGGTTAAGCCTGCAGAAAATTCCTCTATGGTTCCTTCTTTTTTATAATCCTCAGAAAATTGATCAAAGTTTCTTTTCAAAAATTCACTGACTTTGGATGGGAATACCTGGTTGTCATTACTTATCAGTAAACTAGTTACACTATCATAAACCATACTATTGGCTTTTGCATAGCTCTCCGATTTTCCAGAAGATTTCGGAATCAAATATTGTTGTTCTACCAAAACGTCTCGACCATTCGTGCCAACTGCTGCCAATTGAATTAAAAAATCAAGTTTCGGATTTTTGGATGCTACAATCAACGTGTGCATTCCGCCTTCAGAGTGACCGGCCAAACCAACTTTATGACCTTTGAAATTCTTCTTAATATATTTGTAACATACCTCAACGTCTGAGGCAAAATCAAAAAGTGAAGCTTTTGAAAATTCTCCCGTACTTTTTCCAACTCCGCGGTCGTCAAAGCGCAGCACTCCAATTCCATTATTCGTTAGATAATCTGCTATGACCCAAAACGGTTTGTGTCCCATTATTTCACAATCGCGATTTTGAGGTCCAGAACCTGACGATAGAATTACAATTGGGAAGTTTGCATTGCCCTTCGGTAATGTTAATGTAGCACCAATGGCGTTTTTTCCATTCTTAATTTCAATTTCTTTAATTTCATAAGGGAATTTTGGTTTCGGTTCTTGGGGACGATTTACCTTTTTTGTGGCTTGAATTTCTCTTTTGAATGTCACTTTCCACTCCAATCCGGATTGTTTCATCATCCCAAATAACGAGTCACCCGAAGAAACATATTTTCCAGAAAATGACAAACCAATATTCTCCCAACTAAAAGCCAAAGAGTCTTTTGATATCGTGCTATTCTCAATTATCTTAGGTTCGAAACCAGAAACATCAGGTAATCCGATTTTTAATGTTCCATCACGACCAACTCGATCTATAAATAAATCCAAACGTGTACTTTGTCCAGCTACGGAAAATGCTGCGTGCCATTCACCTGTAATTTGACCATAGAAATTATGGCTAATAAGGACGCAAATAAAAAATAGTTTTTTCATTTAAAAGTTTAATCAATTCCAAGAAGTTCCTTCTTTTCCATCTTTCACAACTATTCCAGCAGCGGCCAAACCATCGCGAATTTTATCAGAAGTTGTCCAATCCTTATTTGCTCTGGCTTGTTGACGAAGATCCAAAACAAGTTCCATAACAGGTTTGAGCTTCGAATCATTGTTTGAGGAGGCTATTTCAAGTCCCAACACATTGAAAACAAAGGATTTCATTTCAGTTTCTAATAAATCTTTGTCGGATTTTGAAATGGTGACATTTCCATCGTTAACAAGGTTTATTTGTTTAACCGCGTCAAAAAGATTGGCTATTAGAATTGGTGCATTGAAATCATCACTCATGGCGGAGTAGAAACTGGCAACAAGGGATTGAACATCAACCGATGAAGTGTCAGAGGTATTGAGTTTTTCAATCAAATTCAATCCATCTGTCAAGCGAGAGAAACCTTTTTCTGCCGCATCCAAAGCGGTTTCGGTAAAATCAAGCGTGCTTCTGTAATGTGCTTGCATCATGAAAAAACGCAAAACGTTTGCGGGATATGCTTTTTTGAAAAGTGAGGTTGTTCCTTCGATGATTTCTTTTGGTAAAAAGTAGTTTCCAAAGGATTTACTCATTTTTTGTCCGTTGACATTGAGCATATTCGCATGCATCCAATATTTTGCAGGATTGCATCCAAAGGAACCACAACTCTGCGCGATTTCATCTTCGTGATGCGGGAATTTTAAATCCATCCCACCACCGTGAATATCAAAATGTTTTCCGAGGTATTTCGTGCTCATTGCAGTACATTCTATATGCCAGCCTGGATTTCCATCACCCCAAGGAGAACGCCAAATTTGCATGTCTTCCGGATTCGCTTTTTTCCAAAGCGCAAAGTCAGCAAAAAAACGTTTTTCCTCTTGTGCATTTAGCACACGAGTTTCATTTTCCAACTCATCGACTTTGCGCCCGCTTAAGATTCCATAATTGAAGTCTTGCATGTATCGTTTGGTATCGAAATAAATGGATCCATTAACAACATACGCATAGCCATTTTCAATAATTTGCTCGATGATTTCCAGTTGCTCTTGAATGTGACCGGTTGCCGTGGGTTCAATTGATGGAGGTAGCAAGTTATAAATTCGCTGTAATTCTTGAAACTTTACATTGTATTTGTAAACGATTTCAAGTGATTGCATTTGTTCCAAACGTGCTGCTTTACCAATGCTATCTTCTTCCTGACCAGCACTATTGGTGATGTGGCCAGCATCCGTAATGTTGCGAACATATTTTACTTTGTAACCAAGATGCAGAAAATAACGATAGATCAAATCGAAATTGATGAATGTGCGCATGTTACCCATGTGTGGCTCGCTATACAACGTTGGGCCACACACATACATTCCAACGAAATTGTCATGTAGCGGTTCAAATTTTTCCTTTTTACCGGAAAGGCTGTTGTAGATTTGAAGAGTTTTTGGATTTTCCATAAAATTTTGAAAGTTCAAAAGTAATGGAACTAATTTATTCAGACGTTATTTTAGTTCATATAATAAACCTAAATTCAATCCTGCGGCTAACAAAATGGATTTTTGATTTGCTGTCGAAAAAACAAAGGGAGCTCCCTGAGGATCAACTCCTTTAATATCAGAAAGACCATAATTAATTCGGAATCCAAAAGTTAACGTTAGTGGCGATCTTTTTCCTAATTGATAAAATGTACCGAATCCAAAAACACCAGACAAACTCACTCGTTTATAATCATCAGTTACATCAGAATTCATCCCTAAAAGATAATTGCCTTCAAAATTAGCATTTGTTATTACGTTAAACTGAGGGCCAATTTCAAGGTAACTTTCTTCATTATCTAATCTAAACAACAACGGTATTTGAAGTGTTTTGAGATTTATTGACGACGAATATTTCTGATTATCCAAAGCGTTGGTTCCGTTATATTTTCCTTTGTGGTTTCCAACTAGAAATTCTAATGAGGCACCAATTTTATCATTGTATAGAAAAAGACCTCCAATGCCCCCTGCCCCACTCATAGCAAAAGCATAATCCTGGTTCTCGCTTGTGGTGATTGAATTGTTTAGAATCAAACTTCCATTCAACAAACCTTTTCCGGTTAAAGAGAATGAAAAATCTTGGGCGTTTAAACCCAACGAAAAGAAAGTAAATAAAAAAAGTAAATGTCTCATGTTATTACAAAGCCTTTTTCATTTTTAATCACAAATTACTTCACAAGATTAACGTGTCCTTTATATTCTTTTGTTTCACTTGAATTCATTAATCGCACTTTTAAAGTCCACACGTATGTGCCAATTTGCTCAGTTTGACGAGATGATTTTGGACTTTCAGTACCAGTTGTAACTGGCCAAGGTCTTCCCGCAATTCCGTCCCAACCTTCACCACGTTGGTTAGATTGAAAAATAACTTCACCCCATCTATCATAAATTGTAAAATCATATTCTGCAAGTTCCCAATATGAAGTAACAACAGGTACAAACAAGTCATTTGTTTTATCATCATTAGGAGTAAATGTATTTGGAACATAAACCACCAATTCATCTTTTATTCGTATCTGCTGTATCGCAGTATCAGGGCAAATACCTTGATTGTAAGCGACTAATTGAATGGTGTAAATTCCAGGTTGACAACCATAGGTATAGTCGATTATATCCTCGGCATTCGGATTATAAAAAGGAGTTGGAATTTGATACAACTGCGTATTTGATAATTGAGGGGAACATTCATCTAAATCCCATAAATAATTTGTTGCTGATTGACTCTGGTTTATGAACGAGAATGTAGGATTAAAAAAGCTCTGTTCAAGCGTATCCGGCATAACATCAAAATCGGCAATTGCCCAATCGAGCGCTTCAATGATAACGAGTTCACTTGTGTCTAAATCACAACCAAGACCTGTCATTTCGAGCGCGACATAATAGAAATTGTAATAGGACTCGTAAATTGTTTGAGTAATGCTATTGTCCGTCGGATTATCAGTCGATATTTGAACACCACCAACCGTTAAAAGGCTATCCACTTGATACCAATCAAAATAAGCAATTCCAGTTCCTCCACTAATGTTTGCAACCAATTCGGTTGGCGTATTGACACAAATTAACGGATCGTAATCTACAGTTACAATTGGATCAGCGACTACATTTATGAAGTGTGTATCAGCCGCGTTACAACCATTCCCTTCTTGAAGAATTTGAACTTGATACATTATGTCTTCTTGAAGTGCAACTGTCGTATCACCTTGTCCATTCCATCCAAGCATTATTGTAAATGGACTTCCCACTGGTTGAGACTGGAGCCAATAATAATTTGTTACGTCACCTATTCCCCCTGTAACCGTAGTTGTAAGTGGAACTTCGGCACCAACACAAACCTCAATTTCTCCATTAATTGTAATGATTGGATCTGGAACAACGGAGACCGTATCAAAAGGAGCATTGGCAGAGATACAACCATTTCCGGACTGAATGATACTTACCGTATACAAGTAATTTCCTGGTAAATCCGTTGGAGGGCAGAAAACGGAATCAGGTGGAATCGTATCATAAACTTGTGTAAATGAAGGCGGTGTAAACAAAGACCAAACATAGCCAACTGAAGAACCAAATCCACCAGAAACATTAGCTGTCATGCATCCCAACTGGCCACCTACACAAACTGAATCCGCCCCAAAAGAATTAATGCTTGCAATTGGGTCAGGTAATACGTGGAACTCAGCAGTTAGAGAAGAAGTATCGTTACAACCGCTTGCAGTATAGGTTACCTCACAGAAATAGAAATAATCACCTGAAGTATTAAAGACAGGAAGTGGGGTATATGTGGATGAATTTGCTCCATTTGACGAACCTAGGGATAGCGTGTCAAGAGTAGTCGTATTAATTTGATACCACTGATAATTAGGTCCACCAGCACCTCCCGATACTCCAATAGAAAATGAATAATTTCCTCCTACACAAATCGTAGTGTCCAAAACAGGCTGTAGTGTAAGTAATGGATCAGGGATAATATTAATGGTTATAGAATCCAAGTTACTAAAACAGTTCCCTAGTTGCGCTTGAGCAAAAAACTCCACCGTAAGTGTATCGTTGTAACAAAAAGCAATGGTATTGTTATCAATAACTGTAAATGGAATTGGTCCCGACCATAGCACTGTATCATAAGATCCTTGAATATTCGCAGTCAGTGTATCACAACCTCCTTCACAAATCACAGCTTCGTTAACTTGAATGCTTGTTATTATCGGCACAGGTGAAACAAGTACCGTTACATTGTCCGAACCAATACAACCCGCAAGATTATACTGAACCGTAAATGAAGTAGTTGAATTCAAAGGCGCGGTCGTAACTGTACTACCTTGGTTAGACCCCTGATAAAGCAATGGATTCAACCACGTATACGTTCCAGCATTTCCTGATAAATCTGTAGCAGGCGTTCCTACTGCATTTAATTGCGTTTGTTCTCCAGGACAAAGAACGGAGTCAACTGCAGAAGCTAGAACAGTTGGAATTGGATTTACAACCAATTGCACGTTAAACGTATCGCCTATACAAACACCTGTACGTGGAATGACATGAAATGTAAGTTGAGCCGGGGCTAATGGATTGATATTATTGAAGATAGGAAACGTTCCATAACCAATGCAATTTGAATTCAAACCAGGACCGAATGGACTGCCACTTGCTGTTTGTATCGAATTCTGAGGAATCGATTGTGGCGCTTGCCAAGTATACGAAGTTCCAATTGGAACAATCAATGAACCTGAGGTTGGAACGACACAATATGAACTTCCACTGCAAATGGTATCTTGAATATTTGAAACAATTGGTGTCGGGTTAACAAAAATGATATCTGTAAAAGGTGTTCCTGCACAATTTCCTGAAATTGGTGTAATCTGATAAACAACTTGCTGCTGAACTGAGGTATTATTAATCAAAGTTTGACTTATCGAAATTTGTGGTGTAGTCTGATCAGACCACCCTGTCACGTTTGTATTGTTTCCAACTATCACCCATGTATAGCTGGTACCAACAGGAACAATATTTGGTGGGCCGTTTTGAGGAGTATGAATAAACGACGTGCTGCTACAAATCGTAAAGTTTTGACCAACTATCAAAGGTTTTGGCTCCACAAGCAAATTAATCTTAAATGTGTCACCTTCGCAACCCAAATAAGATGGAACTACATTATAAACTAATGTTTGGTTTGTATTCGTATTATTAATGAGATTTGGATTCAATTGACTTACTGAATTGACTGGAGGTCCTAAATTAGAAGTCTCATTAGAAACAGAAGTTGAAGGAACCACGGTCCAATCAAATAGAGAGCCAGTCGGAACTACATCCCCAGCAGCAATATTTCCCGGATTAAATACCCATGATTGTCCACTACAAATTGTATCAAAAGCGTCAGCAAGATTAGGCGCAGGTTTTACGACCACCTTTAATAAAAACGGATCACCAAGGCAATTCCCTGTAGTTGGAGTAACTAAATAGATTATTGAATCAATGAATGAAGTTTGGTTAATCAATTCCTGACTAGAAAAATCTGGTGTCGGTATTGAATTATCATTGTATCCAACAATATTCGGGCTTCCCGTTTGGACAATCCAGGTATATTGAGTTCCAGAAGGTATGACATCCGCACTTGATGCGATTATTGACGGTGATTCTCCACTACAAATGGAGTCTAGTTTATCACTTATCTGAGGAGCTGAAATGATTGTAATGATTACGTTGAAATCATTACCCGGACAATTTCCAGTTGCACCAGACGTGGGAGTAACGGTATAAGTTACATCTTGGCTAAGAGGTGAATTATTGAGAAGTGCAGCTCCGGAAATCACTGGTGATGCAGTCGAACTATTCGCTTCGTTAGTGACATTTGGATTATCCGTATAAAACCATTGATACGTTGTTCCGTTTGGAATTATATTCCCAACAAAATCAGCTGGATTGACAGAGAATGGGAACCCACTGCATATAGTGTCTAAAATATCCTGAATGTATGGCTTTTGATATACATTAATAAGAGCTTGTGCCGTATCGTAACATGTCACTTGACCATTGTCATAAGTCAATCCGTAAATCAAGGTGTAAAGCGTAGTGTCTTGTGGAGCAATTGTCAATGGATTCGTGTTTCCGTAATTTATACTACTACTTCCAACATTTTGAACACTGTCTGACCAAATGAAGTTACCGCCAGCAATATTTACGGTTGCATCCAATATGAAAGAAGAATCAGGACAAATATTTCCGCTCACCAAATTTTGAATTACAGGGACAGTGAAAACGCGCACTTCAATGCTTCCGGTGTCACTCGCACAACCATACAATCCAGGAGTTGTGTATACGAAATCATAGTTGGTTGTATCGCTCGGATTTACAGCCAAACAAGCTCCTTGACCGATTTGACTTCCATTAGTAAACCATTCAAATATACCATTTGAAGTATCTACTCCACCTGCAGGATCAATTGTTGCACATATGTTCGCCGTATCACCACTACATATTCCTGCACCAGTCAAGCTTTGAATAACCGGAGTTGGATTCACTACAACAAACAAGGAATCTTGCGCGGAGCAACCGTTGATGGTATAAGTTAAATTATATGTGTTAATTCCTAAATTACCTGGAGTATGTGCTAAAGAATCGTTATTGGTTACAACACCTGGGTTCCAAGTATAAGTTCCTCCAAGTGGGTCGACAAGTGCGGACAAAATGATGGACTCTCCAAAACAAAGCGTATCTGGGTTGGCGGTAATTGTATTAATAATCGGAATTGGATTAACAACCACATCTACCGTATCATAAGCTGGCTCTGAACAACCCGGTATGGTTACGATTACTGAATATGTCAAGGTGTCTGCAAATTGACCATTTGAAAAAACTGTTTCTGAAATACTTTGCGTATTTCCGTTTGGTGTCCATGAATAAAGGGCTCCACTCTGCACGGTAGTTAATGTGATTGTAGTTCCAGAACAGACAATATCCCCTGGAAACACGTTGATTGTTGCGTCTGGATTTCCGACCAAATTCACAACCACTTTATCTAAATCACTTTGACAGCCGAGTAACGAAGTAAATAAAACTTGATATACGCCACTAACGCTCGGCGTAATGGTAGCTGATGATGCTGTATTTGATGCATCGTGCAGCCACAAGTATGTTCCACCTATTCCAGTTGGAGTAACAACCGTTGTAAGCGTAATCGGTTGCGCTCCCGGACAAAACAACAAGGTATCAGATCCATTGATACTTATTGTTGGTTTAGGATTAACCGTAACGTTTACCGTTGCTGTATCCGAACAACCGTTCACTTGGTAAACAACATTGTACGTGTGAACCGTATCCGATAAGTTTGGTAAATTAATACTGCTTCCCGTTCCAATGCTTGCGGAAAAAACTCCTTCGTTGTACCAGTTGAAATTGCCATTTGGAATATTTACGGTTGCATTTAAAGTAGCAGTATCTCCTTCACAAATTGTGACGTTTTGAGCTGTTACTGATGGATTTTGATACACCGTCACCAAACCATTTGCTTGATTGCTACATCCAACCGAATCGGTGTAAGTTACAGTGAAAACGTGAACCGAATCAACCTGACTTGAGCCAACTACTAAATTTGGAATGCTCACTTGATTGGTGCTTCCAACATTCGGAGACCAAGCGTAACTTCCTGAAATTGAATTAGGCGTTACAACTGCTGTTAAGTTCGCTACATCGCCAAAACAAATCGTATCGTGAACCACACTTACGTTTGGAAGCCCATTGATGTGAAGGGTAACGATTAATGTGTCACTTGGACAAGCCTGGTAAGTGTAAACAACACTGTACGCTGAATCACTGGTTACTGTCGTAAGTGAAGGTGTGACTGTTAATATATTTGGTACCGTTGGTTGCGGATTGACACTCCACACAAAATTACCATTCTGCGGATTTGCCGAAGCGACAAACGTTGCTGTTTGACCTGCACAAACGGTCGTGTCTATAGGAGAAACAGAAATAACTGGCTTTTGAATTTCGAGAATGGAGCTATCTAATTGAACTGTGCAACCGCCAAGTGTATAGAAAATCGAAAACGGAGTCGTTGTTCCCGTTATAACATCAATCGAAGCTTGAGTCGTGTCTCCATAGGAAAAACTAACAGGATCAATGAACCAACTGTATGTTCCACCATTTGGTGTTCCAACTGCAGCAAGTGTTACCATTCCCGAATCACAAACTACAGGTGCATTTACTGTAAGAACTGGTTCTGGATTAATCGTAAACGTAACGTTGAATGGATTGCCATCGCAATTTCCAGCCAAGGTTGACTGAGGAGTTACAATGGCTGTAACTGTTTCTACTGCTCCCGACGTTGAAACTAGTTGACCTACGATTGAATCACTTGGCGTATTATTGTTTACCAAGCCTGAAACATCTGGATTATTGGTAAATGTCCATGTATAGGTCGTTCCAAATGGAATGTAATTTCCTGATAAGGTTGAATCCGGAGCAAAATCAAATTGAACGCCACTACAAATCGTGAAGTTCATGTTTTGTATTATTGGAGCTGCAAATACATTCACCAATGCTTGAGCGGTGTCTGAACACGTTACTCCAAAACCATAATTCACATCGTATTGAACGGTGTAAAGTGTTGTGTCATTCGGTGAAACAATTAATGGATTCCCTACACCTTCTTGCACATTGTTTTGATTGGTCCATGTAAAGTTTCCTCCAAGAATACTTACATTGGAAACAAGGCTAATGGTATCATTTGGACAAATCGATTGATTAGTCAATCCACTGATGACTGGAACTTCAAAAGCATAAACCGTAACTTGTGAGCTATCGTTTACACATTGTGCCGGTGAAGTATAGACCAATTGATAGGTTGTTGTGTCGGCTGGAGTGACTTGAATACTTGCTCCCGTTCCAACCTGAGTTATTCCCAAATACCATTCGAATGAACCTCCAACAATATTTGCAGTCGCGCTCAATGCAGCAGTATCTCCTGCACAAATA
>JBILIY010000178.1:0-4095 GCA_044368815.1 Crocinitomicaceae bacterium | reverse complement strand
AACCGTCAGTTAATGCAAACAATGTATGATCTTTTCCAATTCCTACATTTACTCCTGGGTGGTGTTGCGTTCCACGTTGACGAACAATAATATTTCCTGCGATTGCAGCTTGTCCACCAAAAATTTTAACACCTAAACGCTTGCTATGAGATTCACGGCCGTTTTTCGAACTACCAACTCCTTTTTTGTGTGCCATCGTTCTATTTTTTTAGTTCTTTAAAAGAATTATTTTAGTTTAATATCTGTAATGTTGATTGCAGTGAACTGCTGACGGTGACCGTTTTTCTTTTTGTAACCTTTTCTGCGTTTCTTTCTGAAAACGATTACCTTGTCTCCTTTAACATGGTCAATAACCTCTGCGGTGATTTTTGCACCTTCTATAGCTGGGGCGCCAATGCTGATTTTTCCGTCATTATCAACTAACAACACGCGGTCAAATTCTAATTTAGAACCTGCCTCTGCTGCCAATCGGTGAACGTAAACCTTTTGGTCTTTTTGCACTTTGAACTGCTGCCCTGCTATCTCTACAATTGCGTACATAATAGCTGTTTTTAAATTAATTTTTTAATTTGGACGACAAAGATAGGTCTTTTTTTTGAACGAACAAAAGGAATTATGGTTATTCGATGCCTTTTTTCGAAAACAACACTTCCCAATAATTTGCTACTAAAACACCAAGCAGAATAATGAGCATGGAGATAATTTGAAAAATAGTGATTTTTTCATTGAAATAGATTCCAATAAAAACAGCTACAATTGGAATCAGATAGGTAACGCTACTGGCGAATAAAGCTGAAGAAATTCTAAGAATGCCATTGAAAATAAATGTCGCGAAGGCTGTACCGATTATCGCTAATATAGCTATGTATGCAAAAGCTGAATTTGCATGCTTGCTTGTTAGAAAAACGTGTTCTGTATCAAAAAAGATAAAACATGCGATGGAAGGAATTAATAACAAGCCAAAAGCTATAGATGTTATTTCCGATGAAGTATAGCCTTGAAGTTTATGTTTGATGGTATTTAGACTAATTCCATAAAGAAATGTCGCCAATATGATGGCAAATAAATGATTCCAATCTGCTTCTAATGCCATTTGTTTTCCCGAAAAGACTAAACAGGCAATTCCAATTGTTCCTATTCCTGCGCCATAAAGCTGTATCGCTTTGAGACGTTGATTGAAAATGACAAATCCGAGTATAATCGTAAAAATAGGGGTGAAACTATTCATCATTCCAGCGAAACCCGAGGAAATTCCTGTTTCGGCGAAGGTGAACAAAAATGCAGGAATAAAGCTTCCGCAAAACCCGACGATTGAAAAATAAAATAAGTCTTTTTTTGATTTAACTTTTCGATAATTGATAACCGATAAAGGCAATAAAACTAGCGATGCCAAAAGCATTCTCAAAGTGCCCACTTGTGCCGCTGAAAAGATGGATGATTCATCTTCAGTGAACATTCCTTTCTTCATCAATATGAAGGAACTTCCCCAAATGCAGGATAATAAAATTAATAGTAACCAACTTTTCGTTGTATTCGTCATTTTGGTAAAATTAGCGCAATTTTTTAATGAAATCGAAACAAATCTGTTAGGAAGGAATTTGAAAAATTAAATTTTGAAGAATTAATATACAATCCACATTCCGTGGTTAAATACTTCTCAATTTAGTTTGACTGAATCGATTCGATTACTCTAATTTCGTAACATGTCAGAAAATGCAGAGGAACAAGGTAAAAAAGGTTTGCGTACCAGCTATATTTCTACGGTAATTGGAATTTCATTGGTGCTTTTTATGATCGGTTTGGTTTTAGGCGGTGTATTCGGACTCCAAAGCGTTCAGAAACAAGCGAAAGAAAGTTTGCAGTGTGATATTTTCTTTAAGTCTGAATTAAATGATGCCGACATTAAGCAAGTGGAACTGCAACTCAAATCGTGGAAAGAATTTAAAGATGTTTATTTCGTTTCACCAGAAAGAGCGATTAAAGAATTCGGAGGTGAAAATCAAAATGAACAGGAAATGCTCGCTATTTTTAGTGGTGATAATCCACTTCCTCCAACGATCTGTTTTCAGCCAAAGGAAGATTACGCCAATAAAAAGGGAATGGAAGGAATTAAAAGGAAACTTTTCACCCGTTTTAAAGAAGAAATTGATGAGGTGAATTATGATAAATCAACTGTTGAAAATGTTAATCTAGGGTTTAAGCAGTTTGTTTTATTGTTTTTGTCGGTAGCACTTTTACTTATAATAATTGCTGTTGCGATGATAAACAATACGATTCGTTTGGCACTTTATTCTAAGCGATTTACCATCAAGACAATGCAACTTGTAGGCGCAACCGGGTCATACATTCGAAAACCATTTTTGTTGCAAGCTATTTTGCAGGGTGTCGTTTCGGCCATTATCGGTTTGGCATTATTACTCACGGTTTTCTATGCTTGGAACAACGTCTTGATTTCTTTTGAAATTAGTTATACGTTGACTACCTTTTTCATGCTTGTAGGATCGATGATGATTATTGGAATTTTTATGACTTTGATTTCAACTTGGTTCGCTTTAAACAAGTATCTTCGAATGAAATTGGACGACTTATACTAGGAATTCCTATTTTTGCTAAAAGAAAGAATAATGAAGAATCCTATCGAACATTTTGGTTTTGATCCGAAAAACTACAAATGGCTTTTTATTGGTTTAGCAATCAACGTTTTAGGTTACATTTTAATGATTGGAGGAGGAGCTGAAACTTTAAATGAATTTAAAGAAGAGGAGCTATTTAGTCCAATTCGAATAACGCTTTCGCCAATGTTAATCATTGCTGGCTATGTGATTATTCTATTTTCAATTATGAAAAGACAATCCTCAGATGAGAATTTGTTAAACGAAAATAAATTGAAAGAGGAAATTTCTTCGACATCGAAAAAATCTAAATAATCAAAATGTCATTTCTCGAAACTATCATTTTAGCCTTGATTGAAGGGCTAACCGAGTTTTTACCGATATCTTCCACGGCTCATATGATTTTTGCTAGTTCCATTATGGGAATTGAATCTGACGAGTTTGTTAAAATGTTTCAGGTATCCATTCAATTTGGAGCTATCTTAGCAGTTGTAGCTTTGTTTTGGAAGAAGTTTTTTGATTTCAAATCCTATCAATTTTATATTAAATTGGCAATTGCGGTAATTCCGGCGCTGGTTCTAGGAAAATTATTTGATGATAAAATTGAAGCTGTTTTGGAAAAGCCAATTCCAATAGCGATTGTATTGATTTTGGGAGGAGTTGTTTTTCTATTTATTGATCGCCTTTTTAGTAAATCGAGAATTAATGAGGAAGAAGATGTCAATATTCAGAAAGCTGTGACCATCGGATTTTGGCAATGTTTGGCTATGATGCCTGGAACGAGCAGGGCAGCGGCATCGATCATAGGCGGAATGCAACAAGGTCTAACTCGAAGAATGGCTGCGGAATTCAGTTTTTTTCTTGCTGTTCCCACGATGCTTGCAGTAACTTGTTATTCCGTTTTTCTGAAAGATTGGAACTATAAAGGAATTGAGCAAAAAGGTTATGAAATGATTTTGTCGAGCACTGAAAACATTACCGCTTTCGTGATAGGAAATGTCTTGGCATTTGTTGTTGCTGCTTTTGCGATAAAGTTTTTCATTGAATTCCTCGCAAAATATGGGTTTAAAATTTGGGGTTTGTACCGAATTATAGTTGGAGCAGTTCTTCTGATTTATTTTAGTATTTAATGAATTTTCAAGAAGGGGCTACAATTCTCGTTGATAAACCTTACGGTTGGACGTCCTTTGACGTTGTAAATAAAATCCGTTGGAATCTCAAACGTAAATTAGGTGTCAAAAAAATCAAAGTTGGTCACGCGGGAACGCTTGATCCTTTAGCTACTGGACTTTTAGTTATATGCACAGGTAAGCACACGAAATTAATCGAATCGTTAACTGGTGCTCCTAAAACTTATACTGGAACATTTTTAGTTGGAAAAACCTCACCCTCATTCGATCTTGAAACCGAATACAATGAAGAACTTCCTATAGTTCATATTAATGAAGATTTAATCGAAAGCGTTCGAAAAACTTTCTTGGGA
>JBILIY010000149.1:0-4487 GCA_044368815.1 Crocinitomicaceae bacterium | reverse complement strand
TTCTAGTTTTATCTAGGTTTTGGACCGATGTACTCCATACATGGATTTAGCCCAACAAAACACTTCTCGGATAAAGTAATTGAAATATTGGTTTCATCTTTCACTTCAAACGTAAAATCAGCTGTTGCTTTCCACGTTTCAAGTTGTTTTATACCAACAAAAGCATACATTTCAGTGTCTGGTTTTCGGAATTTTTTTTCTATTTCTTCGATGGTCAGCATTTTATCTGAACGAAAAACGATATAGGTTCCTTGTTTTAGTTTACCAGTCCAATTTCCCAAAGAATCTAATTGAATCCATTTTTCCATCTCAAAAGATTTTAAATCATCGCTCATTTTGAAAATAGCTACTTTTTCATTTGAGAAAGGCGTTCTTATTCCTTTTGCTATTTCGGGAGTGGGTTTTGCCCCACCACAATATGGTTTATAAACCTCCATAAAAACAGAAACCTTTTGCGCAGTGCAAGAGGTTAGAAGGAGAAGGAAAAGATAAAAAAATGGTTTCATTTGGGACGGTTTTTAATAGGATTATAACTAAAATCTTGCCAAGTTTAATTACCAATTAATTCGAGTGCTTTTTGACGCGCAATAAAATCAGATGAAACATAATCCTCGTAGTTTGGTGCAAGGGTATTAACACATGAATTAACAACGTTTTCATTTAATTGAGCGATTTCAAGAAAACTGATTTTTTTATTCAAGAAAGCATCCACGGCAATTTCATTAGCTGCATTCAACGTACAAGCAACAGTGCCATTTTCATGCATCGCGCGAAAAGCTAAATCCAAATTCTTAAAAACGCTTCTGTTTGGAGCTTCAAAAGTTAAGTTTGGATAATCCACGAAATTAAATCGCTGAAAATCTGTTTTAAATCGATTTGGATACGTTAAAGCAAATTGAATGGGTAATTTCATGTCGGGCAATCCCATTTGCGCTTTCATACTACCGTCTTCAAATTGAACTAACGAGTGTACGATTGATTGTGGATGAACAATTACATCAATTTGTTCCGCATTCAATCCAAACAACCATTTTGCTTCTATAACTTCCAGTCCTTTATTCATCA
Organism: Crocinitomicaceae bacterium; assembly: GCA_044368815.1. Classification (GTDB taxonomy): domain Bacteria; phylum Bacteroidota; class Bacteroidia; order Flavobacteriales_D; family Crocinitomicaceae; genus UBA952. The sequence goes on along the minus strand of JBILIY010000149.1, from coordinate 3,422 downwards.
AACTAGCGGAATCAATTGTGATTTTTGCCCCCATCGACCAATTGGGATGTTTCAATGCTTGTTCTAAAGTAACATCACGAAGTTGTTCTGAAGAGAATCCTCGAAATGGCCCTCCGGATGCAGTTAAATAAATTTTTTCAATCGGATTATGAAATTCGCCAACTATACATTGAAAAATGGCCGAATGCTCAGAATCTACCGGATAAATATTCACGCCTTTTTCCTTAGCCAATTTTGTAATGAGTTCACCAGCTACCACCAACGTTTCTTTGTTGGCAAGCGCAATTGTTTTTCCAGCGTTGATTGCATGAATGGTAGGTTTCAGTCCAGCATAACCAACTAGTGCAGTTAAAACAGTATGAATTTCATTGGACTCAACAACTTGACAAAGGGCATCTTCACCACAATAAACGTGAATATCTTCATCTTTCAATGCTTCCTTGACTTTTACGTATTGATTTTCATCCCCAATAACAATGGTATTTGGTTGATATTTAAGAGCTTGTTCAATCAATAAATCAGCATTTTTACCTGCTGTTATGACTTGTAAATCAAAGTATTCTGGATAAGCGGAGATGACCTCAAGAGCTTGTGTTCCGATGGAGCCGGTTGAACCAAGAATGGCTATTCCTTTTTTGTCTGACATGAGACAAATTTAATACTTTGACCTCTCAATACGTTAACGAAACTCAATATTATACTAAATTCGAATATAAAAAACGATTTATGGAAGACCGAAAAATAACTATTGAAATTACAGTTAACAGGGATTTAGATTTTGTTTGGAATAGTTGGACACAACCTGATCACATTCTTAAATGGAATCACGCGAGTGATGATTGGCATACTGTTCGTGCTTTGAATGAGTTAAAAGTAGGAGGAAAGTTTTTCTATCGTATGGAAGCGAAAGATGGAAGTTTTGGCTTTGATTTCGAGTCAAATTATGAATTAGTAAATGAAAAACAAGAATTGACTTATATTATGAGCGATGGAAGAAGGGCTACGACAATTTTTCAAAAAAACGAAATAGAAACGAAGGTAACAACGACTTTCGATCCAGAAAATGAAAACCCCATTGAACTCCAAAAAACTGGTTGGCAAGCCATTTTGAATAATTTCAAGAAATATGCGGAATCAATTTAGAATTTCGCTAACGTTTTGTTTGATTCGTTCGCATATTTGATCTGTTGGTAAATCATTATCATCTTCACCAAATGGATCTTCGATTTCTTCAGCAAGAACTTCCATACTTACAAGCGCATAAAAAACGAATGTTGCTATAAACGCTGAAAAATAGCTAAATTGGTTTACAAATGCCAAGGGTAAGGTAATTACATAGATGAAAATAAATTTCTTAATAAAAAGACTGTAAGAATAGGGAATGGGCGTGTTTTTAATTCGTTCACACCCACCGATTGAATCAACAAGGGCGTTTACATTTTTATCTAGAATTAACCATTCATTATCCGAAATTTGACCTTTAGATTTTAAATGATATAATTTCGATTGTAAAAGATTAACAAAGAAGATTGGCTTATGATCAGTATGGATGTACTGTTCTCGTTCATTAAATTCATTAAATTCAAGTTCACATTCGTTCGTTTGGTCTCGTAGATGGTTTTTAGAACTGAAGCAAAAATTAGAAATGGTATTTTTAAAAAAAGCTTTTTCATTTTTTATTGATTCAATGGCGTTTATTTTTAGTGCTAAATTTCTACTGTCGTTTACTATTGCGCCCCATAATTTTCTACCTTCCCACCAACGATCATAAGCCGTATTCGTTCTGAAAACAAGTAAAAGTGAAATAACAAAACCCAACAAGGAATAAACAGCGATTAAATTCTTAAGAAAAGCGGCCTTTGGAAAAAAGTGTAACTCGGCAAAGGTTATGGCTAGAGATAAAACACCTATATATACTAGTTGCCTCCAAAGCATACGAACAGTGTCACTTTTAGAAAAAGAAAAGATCAACGTGAACCAGCTTTTTGGATTGTAACTTATCATTTAAATAATTCTAAATAAGCACAAATCTAGGATTCTTTTCGCATTTATATTTACCTTCGTTTCAGTTGAAAACGTAATTTATGGAAATAACACCTGAATTAGAGAAAAAACTAGAGCTGCTGCAAGAAAAATATAGTGGTTTAGGTCAGGATTTAATGTCTTATTTGGATGGCCTGCTTTATGCAGACGTAACGACCTATTGGGATTACATCGAGTTGGACACTCTTTTAAGTCTTCAAAAACCTAAAACACGATTTCCTGATGAGGTGGTTTTTATTATGTATCATCAAATCACAGAGTTATACTTTAAACTTTCGTTGAGAGAATTTAAACAACTTGGTGAAAAAACCAACATTGATAAAACGTTTTTCATAGAAAGAGTTTCTCGTATAAATCGCTATTTTGAAGCATTGATTAAAAGTTTTGAAATAATGATTGAGGGAATGGAGCGCGAACAGTTCCTCAAGTTTCGTATGTCCCTTCTTCCAGCAAGCGGTTTTCAGTCTGGGCAATACCGTGAAATTGAAATTTGGAGTACTGAATTTATTAATCTGGTTGCGAAGGATCAACGATCAATCTATAAAGGTTCATCAACAATCCAAGAAATGATTGAACATATCTATTGGAAAGAAGGAGCTACAGAGGTTTCTTCGGGTAAAAAAACACTCACGCTTACTCAGTTTGAGGAAAAATATATGGCTTCATTCATTGGTCTTGGTGAAGAATGTAAAATGAAAAATTTGTGGCAGGTTTATCTTCGATTGAAAAAAGAAGACCAGGAAGATCCAGCGGTCAAAAATGCCCTTAAAACAAATGATATAAATGTAAACGTAAACTGGCCATTGGCCCATTATAAATCAGCGGTCCGATATTTAGCAAGAGATACTGAAGATGTTGCTGCAACTGGCGGTACCAATTGGCAAAAATACCTACCACCACGTTTTCAAAAACGAATTTTCTATCCAGAACTTTGGTCTTCGGAAGAAATTGAAAACTGGGGAAAAGGTTGGGTTGAGGATTCGTTAAAAGGCTTTAAAAGACCTCTTTAATGTAAATCCTAGAGAATTCTATTATTCCGGATGTGCTAATATTAAAGTCCCGTGCATTTAAATTGACAACGACAAACAGGTATTCACTAAAGAGTGGTGCCACAATAGCTTTTTGAATAATAAATTCATCGCATTGTCTTTGAAGCCTGAGTCTTTCTAAGTTATTTGTCTCTAACTGAGTGCGTTCATACAACGAATCGAAAATCAAACTATTGTAACTATTGTAATTATTCTCTTTATTCGGCGTTCGCTTTAAATTTGAATAAAACTGACTTAAATAGGCATCTGCATCTGGATAGTCAGGAACCCATCCTGATTTCCATATTTTAGCTTTTTTAGATAATATTGCGTTATACTTTTGTGCAAGTG
>JBILIY010000148.1:0-4489 GCA_044368815.1 Crocinitomicaceae bacterium | reverse complement strand
TAACTCCCGCATCCAACGCTCTTCGTAATGAAGCTTCTTTTGCCAATAAATGCTGCTGACCGATGTATTCATCCAAATTAGTTGGACGCATGCGTTCGGCAAGTGGAGCACTTAAATTCATACTGTAAAGATAAGTTGAAAAATGGATCCAATTCTAAAATTGTTGTCCAAAGCAATTAATAGAAAGTAATTACTATTTTTGGTAATTCTTAAACTATTAATCAATTTTTTACTTTTGAAAATGAAGCATTTATTATCATTTATAGTTTGTTTACAGATAACTAGTGGATTCGGTCAAACATCTAATTCGTTGGTGAAATTATTGCAAGACGGACGGTACACATTAAGCACGTCGGGTGCCTCTCATTTTGCAAAACTGTCCTTAGAATGCTCGGATAAATCAAGTCCTCATTATTATTTTCAAGCACTAAGAAAACCTGGGGATAAACAAGGCCCGAGAGATTTATGGCCTTCATTTTATGGTTGTTATGACTGGCATAGTGGGGTACATAATCACTGGTGTATGGTAAAATTGCTAAAACTTTTCCCAACTATTCCAGAGGCTAAAGCATTGAAAGATAAGCTTGAATTAAGTTTTTCAAAGGAAAATATTTTGGCTGAATTGAATTATGTGCGATCTCACGAAGAAGGATTATTTGAATTTCCATATGGTCAATCCTGGTTGCTGAAAGTCGCTGATGAACTTAAACGTTGGGACAGCCCTGACGCAAAACGATGGTTGGAGAATCTGAAGCCACTTTCTGATTATATTGCCTTTGTTCATCTAAAAGTTTGGCCTCAGGTTAATGAAGTGAAACTTTCCGGAAGTCATGATAGCCCTGCAATGGGTTTGTCCTTTGCTTACGATTATTCTGTTAGTTTTAATGATAAAGCATTGAAGAAAGTGATTGTTGCTGCGGCGAAAAAATACTATGGCGATATGTCAAATGCACCAATCGTTAAGGAGCCCTTTGATTATGATTTTATGTCTGCTTCGCTTTTAGTCAATGATTTAATGCGAAAAGTTCTTTCTGAAAAACAATATTGGGATTGGGTTAATAAATTTACTCCTGAATTATTTTCAATGAACAAGGTGAATGATGGCCTTAAAATTAAAAAGTCAGACAAACACGATGGTTATGAATCTCATTGGGATGGTTATCATCTTAACCGAATTTGGTGCTTGAACGGAATGTTAAAAACAATGTCAGAAGATAGATTAAATACCGATGTGAAAAAACTTTGGGTTGTTCAAATGAACGACATGTGGAACTATGCGCAAGAAAGTATTGGAAAAGGAAACTACGACATCGATCACTGGCTATCAAGTTTTTCAGTTTTCGCATTAGTTGGGTACGATTAATTCTATTGTGGTCGCGGGCAGCCTTTTCCTTTACCCAATTTGATAGATATCATACCTCCACAGTATACGTACCAGTCTTTTGTTGTTGAATTCCCTCTTTTACCAAAACGACTTCCATCCAAGCTTCTATTTGATAATGCTGCGGCCGTTGATCCATTAACCGAAGATAAAGCAGTTGGGTCAAGATAAGAATCACTAGCAACATCATCCAAATAGTCAGTAAATGTTTTGCGAATAGCTATATCTAAATTGAATGTAGCAAATTTCCCCAGGGATATTTTACCTCCAACGCCCAATGGAACACATAATTGTAAATTATTGTATTTTCGTTTTTTATTCAAAGAACTACCTTGACCTTCTGTTCCTATTTCATTTAGCTCGACAGTTTCACCATTGTAGCTTGTAGTTGGATTCATGTAGAATAGTCCGACTTGAGTCAAGAAATAAAATGTTCCAAAATAGCGTTTATTTCCTATTTGAAATTGAGAATGATAAAATTCGATTCCTCCTGCAATTTCATGTATTTTCGACTGAAAATCTAAGTTACGATTGACTAAAAGTGGTTTGTCTGAATCTTTGTCATACGCTTCAATATTTCCCGCTGTATAATTAAAACGCAATGCCATTCTCGTTTGCAAGTTATAACGAAACATGAGTCCACCTGCTAGGTTGCTTTGATAAAATTGCTTCGAAGGATTGAGGTCACCCAAATAATACATTTGACCTATGTGAACACCCAATTCAGATCGAGACAAAAATGTAGATCGTTGCGCTTGGATTGAAAAGAATCCAAAAAACATTAGCAAAAGCAGATAGACTTTTTTCACATTCTAAAAACGTTCAATCAGCTAAATTATTACAGAAAAGAATTAAAATAACCTAATTAAGTAATTTATTAAGCAATTTTATGACCTCTTTTTCGCTCAGTTTCTTTCAATAAAATTTTACGAATTCGCAAGTTTTTCGGCGTGATTTCTACATATTCATCTTCCTGAATATATTCCAAACATTCTTCCAAACTAAACACTTTTGGTGGTGCTAAACGAACTTTGTCATCTGAACCGGAAGCACGCATATTCGTTAATTTCTTCGTTTTAGTAACATTCACACAAAGATCGCCTGCTCTGGAGTTTTCACCAATTACTTGACCTTCATAAATGTCTTCGTTAGGAGCAACAAAGAATTTTCCACGATCTTGTAAGTTGTTCAATGAAAACGGAATAGAAGTTCCTTGTTCCAATGAAATCAATGAACCATTTTGGCGTCCTGGAATTTCACCCTTGTATGGTTGGTATTCCAAGAAACGATGATTCATGATTGCCTCGCCTGCAGTTTGTGTCAGTAAATAATTTCTTAAACCGATAATTCCGCGCGAAGGAATCTCAAACGTGATAATCATACGTTCACCTTTCGGAACCATGTTTTTCATTTCACCTTTTCTTTTCGTAACGGCTTCTACGGCTGTTCCACTGAATTCTTCTGGTAAATCGATTGTCAATTCTTCAATTGGCTCACATTTAACACCGTCAACTTCTTTGATAATTACTTGCGGCTGTCCAACTTGCATTTCATAACCTTCACGGCGCATCGTCTCAATTAATACCGATAAATGCAATACTCCACGACCGAAAACCATCCATTTATCTGCTTTATCGGTTTCATTAACACGCAAAGCCAGATTTTTCTCTAATTCTTTTTGAAGTCGATCAAAAATATGTCTTGACGTAACAAATTTCCCCTCTTTACCAAAAAATGGTGAGTCGTTAATGGAGAATAACATACTCATAGTTGGCTCATCCAATTTTATGGTTGGAAGTGGTTCTGGATTCTCTGCATCACAAATAGAATCTCCAATTTCAAAACCTTCAATTCCTGTAATCGCACAAATGTCACCTGCTTGAACCGAACTTACTTTTCTACGCTCAATTCCGTCAAAAACAAATACTTCTTTTATTCTGTGTTTTTCTTGTTTGCCGTCAGATTTTGAAATGATTATAGGCTGATTCTCATTAATTTCACCTCTTGAAAGTCGACCAATTGCGATACGGCCTACATAAGAGGAAAAGTCCAAAGACGTAATCAACATTTGTGTATTTCCTTCTTCAATTTTTCTTGGAGGAAAAAAATCCAGAATTTGATCAAGTAACGGAGCGATTGAATCCGTTGGTTTTTTCCAATCCTCTGACATCCAACCATTTTTTGCTGAACCATAAATGGTAGGAAAATCCAACTGCTCTTCGTTTGCGTCCAATTCAAACATTAAATCGAATACTTTTTCATGAACTTCATCGGGTGTGCAATTTTCTTTGTCCACTTTATTGATAACCAATAATGGTTTGATTCCTATAGAAAGCGCTTTTCCAAGCACGAAACGCGTTTGTGGCATGGGCCCTTCGAAGGCATCAACTAACAAACAAACACCATCAGCCATGTTCAAGACACGTTCTACCTCACCACCAAAGTCGGCGTGACCAGGGGTGTCAATGATATTAATTTTTGTTCCTTTGTAGGTAACGGATACGTTTTTAGATACGATTGTAATTCCACGTTCACGCTCCAAATCGTTATTATCCATGATTAATTCACCTGTTGGACGATCACGTTCGTTCAAAACACTTCCTGCCTCAATCATTTTGTCAACCAACGTCGTTTTTCCGTGGTCAACGTGTGCTATAATCGCTATATTTCTAATTTCCATTTTTAATCTAATTAATTCTGCATTCAATTTTATTTTCCACTTCTTCTTCGGTCACCACCACCGCTGCCGCCTGGTTTACGATCTCCACGATTTCGGTCGCTACCAAAGCTCGATTTTCCTCCTGAAAAACCACCGCTTTTGAATCCACCTCCACCAGAAGAACTTCTTCCACCACCTGATGAGCTTCTTCCTCCACCAGAAGAACTTCCACCTCTTCCGGAAAAACCACTTCCTGATTTGGAGTCACCTCCAAAACGTCCACGACCTCTGTTCCCTTCGGATCTCCCGCCACCGCTTTGTTTTGCAGTAGTTACTTCAATTGAAACTTCGTGACCTTCGAAATTAGCGCCATTTACGTTTTTGAGAATGCGCTCCGTGTATTCTTCATCCGCTTCAAAAAATGAGAATGAATTCATTAAATCAATTCG